>JAJZRM010000420.1 GCA_021802685.1 Deltaproteobacteria bacterium
GATCGGAAAGGAGGACGGCTCCCGCGCCTGGACGGCGATGGGGGACGAATACCGCGCCTTCCGCCCCACCTACATCCAGTTCATCATGAACCAGAAGCGGCACGCGCAGATCATCTACCCGAAGGACACGGGGACGATCCTTTTATGGGCGGACGTTTTCCCCGGGGCGACGGTGGTCGAGGCGGGAATCGGCTGGGGGGCACTGACCATCAAGCTGCTGGAGGCGGTGGGTCCCTCGGGAAAGGTGATTTCCTACGAGGTCCGGGAAGACTTCGCCGACAGCGGCGCGCGGACGGTCCGGCGGTATCTTGGGGAGTGTCCGAACCACGAGGTCAAGGTGCGGGACGTCTACCAGGGGATCGACGAACGGGAGGTCGATCGGATCGTGCTCGACCTGCCCGAGCCGTGGCAGGCGGTGCGCCTCGCCCGGGAAGCGCTTGTCCCCGGAGGGATCCTTCTGGCCTATCTTCCCTCCACGATCCAGGTGAAGCAGCTGTGCGACCGGTTCGCCGAGGAGGGCGGCTTCTTCGCCCCCGAGACGTTCGAGGTGATCCTGCGCCCCTGGCACGTGAAGGGGATGTCCGTCCGGCCGGTACAGTGGATGTTTTCGCACTCCGCGTTTCTGGTGGTGGCGAGGAAAACTGCAGAACCGCAAAACCGGGACGTTCCTTAAAACTTCCGCAGAACGGGGACAGACATCGATCCCTTGACACGGCTACTGGCCGGAATTCACTAAATATCTGGCCGTACTTTCCTTCATCCCCATCCAACGAGCCAATTGCGCAGTCGAAATCCCGGTTTGGGACTTGCACAATTTCAACACCGCTCTCCGGGCATTGACTGTGACGTAATTCCTGTCTCCGGCAAGAACCTGTTCCGCGGGAACCCCGTGCAGGGCAGATATGCGTTGGAGGAGATCGGTAAAAACTTTATGCGGTCCTGTCAGACCGAGGGATTGAATCTCATCGGTATAATCCGACGGATTCGCGATATCCGCCGGCACGGCACAGTCCCCCTTACTCTTTGCCGTCATTCTCAGAAAATCGCAGTAATTGCGTATCCATCCCGAATCCGCGTCCCTTCCGTGGAATTCCACCTGCAGCAGGTCCGTGTCCTGCCATTCCGGTCTCCCGCCGTGCACAATCCGCCTGTGACCGGTCCACGGATACTCCTCCAACGCGTCGACCGAGGGTACGATTCCCGAACGCAGGGGATTGAGATGGATGTATCGCACGACCTCCCTGCAATACCCGTCCTCGTGTACGATCGGCGATTTGTAGCGGTTCTGGAACAAGTGGCCGGCGCGTTTATGCCGGTCGTTGAAATATTTGGAATACCCCGTCAGCAAACAGTGCATGAACGACGGGAGGCGACCCGTATTACTTTGTAATAAAAGGTGAAAATGGTTCGACATGAGGGCCCACGCGAAGCACCGTACGTTCCATTTCGAAAGATTGATCCCCACCCTGCCAAGAAATTCGTCTCGGTCGAGGTCATCGATGTAGATATCGCGTTTTTCGATTCCACGGGCGTAAACGTGATGCACTGCCCCCGGAAAATCGATCCTGGGCCCTCTTGGCATTACCGCCGGTGTATCAAACAACGGGCCAACGAAATGGAAATCGTCTAAAAAGAGGGATTGGAATTCGATGAGTGTCCCACTTCTGCGAAACTTTTAAGGAACGTCCCGGTTTTGTCGGTTCTGTCGGAACCACTCGAACGTTTTCTTCAAACCGTCCCGGAAGGCGACCTTGGGGTCGTAACCGAGGAGGTCGCGAGCCCGGGAAATGTCCGCCAACGAGTCCCGCACATCGCCCGGACGTATGGGCTCGAACTTCGGGGGCACCCGCCGGCCGGCCTCAACGTAAATGTATTCGAGGATGTCCAGGAGCGAGACCCTCTCCCCGCAAGCGATATTGAATACCTTCCCGCACGCCTCCTTCGGCGCCAGGCATCCGGCGAGGTTCGCCTCCACCACGTTGTCGATGTAGGTGAAATCGCGCGTCTGACGCCCGTCGCTGTATACGACGGGCGGCTCCCCGCGGAGAACGGATGTGATGAATCGCGGGATGACGGCGGCGTACATCGACTTCGGGTCCTGGCGCGGGCCGAACACGTTGAAGTAGCGCAACGAGACGGTTTCCAATCCGTGGATCTCGTGGAAGATCCGCATGTAGTGCTCGGCGGCCAGTTTCTGCGCGGCATAGGGGGACTTCGGGTTGGGGGACATCGCCTCGCGCTTGGGAAGCTCGACCGTGTCTCCGTACGCGGAAGAGGATGCGGCGAACACGACGCGCCGGACGCCGGCATCGCGGGCGGCGACCAGCAGGTTCACGGTACCGGACACGTTGATGGCGTTGGAAAGAATGGGGTCCGCCACGGAGCGGGGAACCGAGGGGAGCGCCCCCTGGTGAAGGATGAAATCGATCCCGTCCGAGACCTTGCGCACCGTGTCGAGGTCCCGGAGGTCCCCTTCGATCAACTCGAACGATTCCCCGTGCGCCTCGGCGAGGCCGACGAGGTTTTCCCGCTTCCCCGTGAGGAAATTGTCCAGGACGCGGACCTTGTGCCCCGCGGACAGAAGGACCCTCGTCAGGTTCGACCCGATGAACCCCGCTCCGCCGGTCACAAGGTAACGCATTCCATCCATCCCCGCCCCAAGAACCGGGACGGTCCTAGGAACCCTCAACGATGAGGAGGTCGAATGATGCGGCCGA
>JAJZRM010000421.1 GCA_021802685.1 Deltaproteobacteria bacterium
TGAAGGGGTACTTCCTCGTCGCGCAGGCCGTGGCCCCGCACATGATCCGGCGGAAACGGGGGAAGGTCATCCACATCTCCTCGATCTTCGGCGCCGTCGGGATGAACAACCAGCTCGCGTACTCCTGCAGCAAGGGAGGGATCAACCAGATGACGAAGGTGATGGCCATCGAGTGGGCGCCCCACAACATCCAGGTGAACGCCATCGGCCCCACCTATTTCGAGACCCCCCTGGTCGCGACGCTGCGCAACGACCCGGAACGGTTCCGCTTCATCAACGAGCGGACCCCGATGGGCCGCTGGGGCCAGCCGGAGGAGCTCGAGGGGACGGTCATCTTCCTCGCCTCGAAGGCGTCCGACTTCATCACTGGGCAGACGATCTACGTGGACGGGGGCTGGACGATATGGTGACCCGGGAACCCTCCTTCGGCGGCCTCGCGGACATCCTGGCCCTGCACGCGCGGGAGAGGGGCGGGAAGGCGGCGCTTTACATTCCCCCAGACCGGACCGTCACGTACGGGGAACTGTCCGATCGGGCATTGCGGTTCGCCGCGTTCCTTACCCAAAGCGGCGTCCCGCGGGGCGGCCGTGTGGCGATCCTCCTGCAGAACGTCCCGGAGTTCGTGGTCTCCTACTTCGGCGCGATCGCGGCGGGGTGCGTGGCGGTGCCGGTGAACTACCGGCTCTCCCCCCCGGAGGTCGCCTACATCCTTTCGGACGCCTCCGCCTCGGCCGTCGTTACGTCCAGGGAGCAGTTCGCGAAAGTCGCGGGGCAGGAAGGCACCCGCTCCGTGAAGATCTGGCTCCTGGCCGACGGCGGAGAGAAAGGCGCCTTGCCGTTCGACGCGGCCCTCGCCGGGGAGCCCGCCTCCGCGCCGTCGCCGGCGGCGCCCGACGACGTCGCGACGCTGCTGTACACGTCGGGGACGACGGGATTCCCCAAGGGGGCGATGATCTCCCATCGGAACACCCTGTTCAACGTGGCGTCCTGCCGCGCCGCCCTCGGGTACCGGGAGGACGACGTCGGGTTGGTCACCCTGCCCCTCTTCCACGTGACGGGGCTGAACTCCCAGCTCGTGGCGCTGCTGGCGTGCGGGGCTTCTCTCGTGCTGCAGAAGGAGTACGGCACGCGGGCCGCGCTGGAACTGATCGCGCGCTACCGGGCGACGGTCCTCTTTTTCGTGCCCGCGATCTACAAACTGTTCACGCTGCGGGAAGACGCCGGCCGATACGACCTCTCCTCGGTGCGCGTCGCCGCTTACGGCGGGGCCCCGATGGCGCCGGAAACGATCGTCGCTGTGAGGAGAATTCTTCCCGCCCGGCTCCACAACTGCTACGGGCTGACGGAATGCTCCTCGCTCGGGACCGTCCTCCCTTCCGAACTCGCCCTGGAGCGGTCGGAATCCGTGGGATTCCCGGTGCCGGGAACGGAAGGCCAGGTTCGCGGCGCGGACGGCGCGGTCCTTCCCGCGGGGGCGCCCGGGGAACTGTTCCTGCGCGGGCCCCACATCGTTCAGGGGTATTTCGGCGCACCGGAAAAATCGCGGGACGCGATCCGCGACGGGTGGCTGAGGACGGGGGACATCGCCCGGATCGACGCGGAAGGGCTGGTGTACATCCTCGACCGGGCGAAGGACATGATCAACCGGGGCGGGGAGAAGGTGTACGGGCTCGAGGTGGAGAACGTCATCTACACCTGCCCGGGCGTCGCGGAGGCGGCGGTCTTCGGCATCCCCCATCCCGTGTTCGGCGAGGTTCCGGCCGCCTGCGTCGTCGCCCTGCCCGGCGAGACGGTCGATCCGGAAGCGATCATCGCCCATTGCCGGAGGCGCCTGGCGGACTACAAGACGCCCGTCTCGGTCCGGGTGGTGGAACGGATTCCCCGGAACCCCGGCGGTAAAATATTGAAGATGGAATTGCGGAAGGAATGGGAGAGCCGCATGCCGGGAGGCGACCGATGATGATGAACGGAAAGCAGTATGTCGACAGCCTGAAGAAACGCAAACCCCGGATCTTCTACCGCGGGAAGCGCCTGGAGGATCCCTACGAACACCCGGCCTTGCGCCCCCACATCCGGACGGCGGCGGGCACGTACGAGTTGGGGGCGGGAGGAGAGCACGACGAGCTCATGACGGCGGCGTCGAGCCTCGACGGGGCGAAGATCTCCCGGTTCACCCACCTGTTTTGGAGCGTGGACGACCTCGTCCGGAAGATCGCCATGCTCCGGTTCATCGGGCGGGAGACGGGAACCTGTTTCCAGCGGTGCGTGGGGCTCGACGCGATCAACGCCCTCTGGTCCGTGACATACGACATCGACCAGGCGAAAGGGACGGACTACCACCATCGCTTCCGGGAATTCCTGGCCCGCGTGCAGCGGGAAGACCTGATGTCCGCCGGGGCGATGACCGATCCCAAAGGGGACCGTTACCTTGCCCCATGGCAGCAAGCCGACCCGGACCTGTATGTGCACATCGTCGAGCGGCGCCCGGACGGGATCGTGATCCGGGGCGCGAAGACGCACATCACGGGGGCGGCGAACTCCCACGAGGTCCTGGTGATGCCGACGCTCGGGGTCCCGCCGGAGGGCGCCGACTACGCCGTCGCCTGCGCCGTGCCCGTGGACGCGCCGGGCCTCATGCTCGTGTTCGGCCGGCAGACCAACGACGACCGGAAAGAGGAGGAAGGCCGGATCGACTGCGGCACGGAGT
>JAJZRM010000422.1 GCA_021802685.1 Deltaproteobacteria bacterium
CGAAGTCGCGTCGGTCACGGCGTCCCAATCCAGAGTCACCATCGAAGCCCCGGCCGTTCCAGTGAGGTTCTCCGGGGTGGCCGGAGGGTCCTCGTTTGCATCGCCGCAACCTCCAAGAAACACCGTCATCAATACGAAAAGAATGGTTGAGGGGATACTCCATCGTTCCATGGCCCACCTCCTGCGATTCAAATTGGGTTGGTGCCGTCCCCGTTTTCAGTTCGCAGCGTAGGGTAGGGCCGGGCTGTGTAAAGTGGGGTTAAGAGTTCTGCGGGCCGTGTGAAGAATTGTAAGAGCGATCGGCCGGGAGCTTCACATTTCTTTACGGTTTGCCTTTGGTCCCTTCGGTAGAATGACTTTGTTGAGGGCGGGGGTTTCCGGAGGCGCGTTGGAAGAGAATCGTATCCTGGTGATCGACGACGACGCAGAGCTTTGCGATCTGCTCGTGGAATACCTGAGGCAGGAAGGATTCGCCGTGGAGTCGGTCAACGAAGGCGCCGCGGGGCTAGCGCGGGCCCTCTCCGGCGGCCATGCACTCGTGGTGCTCGACGTGATGCTCCCGGAGATGAACGGCTTCGATGTCTTGCGCAGGATCCGGGAGCGGTCGAAGGTCCCGGTGCTGATGCTGACCGCGCGAGGAGACGACGTGGACCGGATCGTCGGGCTGGAGATGGGAGCGGACGACTACCTTCCCAAGCCGTTCAATCCGCGGGAGCTAGTCGCGCGTATCCGGGCCGTGGTGCGCCGGGCCGGGGCCTCCGCGGGTGCGCCCGAGTCCCCGGATCTCCCGGAGTGCGTGCGGGTGGGGGACGTGGAACTTTCGCCGCACACCCGGGTGGTTTGCAGGGCCGGCGAAGTTGTGGATCTGACTTCCGTGGAGTTTTCTCTCCTGGAAGTGCTGCTCCGTTCCGCGGGCAACGTGTTGTCGCGGGAGGAGCTCGCCCGGACCGTGCTCGGCCGGAATCTCTCCGCCTATGATCGGAGCATCGACGTGCACATGAGTAGCCTGCGACGGAAGCTCGGGCGCCGGGTCGGCGAAATGGAGCGGATCAAGAACATCCGGGGAGTCGGATATATGTACATCCGGACGTCCGGCCATGACGCATAAGGGTTGAGCGACAGGATGCGAAGCCTCTTCTTCCGTATATTCGTCAGTTTCCTGGGAGCGACCGTCCTCATTAGTGTCCTCCTGCTGGTGCTCGCGCTTACTACCGATCCCCAACGGATCGTCTTCGCGCCCCACGAGGAGCGCCTGGCCCGGATTGGAAAGGCGATGTTGGATGCGTACCGGACCGCGGGAAGCGCCGCTCTCCAGGAGATCGAACGCACGCAGGAACGGAAAGAGGAGATCCCGGCCGTCCTGTTTCGGAATTCGGAAGGCTCTCTCTCGGGCCGAGAGGTTCCACCCCTGGTGCGACGCCTCGCCGCGAAGGCGGCCGTTACCGGAGAACGGCAGGTGCAGAAAGGACCGCACGCCCCGCCGCTGATCGCCACGCCGTTGGGAGACGGGTATGTCCTGGTGGCGGTCGTGCCGCCTCCGTCGCCCCTGGAGGTGTTCTTCAATCCGTACGGGCTGACGTTGCGCGTCGGAGCGGTGTTCCTCGTCACCGGTCTCATCTCCTGGCTTCTGGCCCGCTCTTTGAGCGCTCCCGTGCGGATGTTGCGCAACGCGACGCAGCAACTGGCGAGCGGCGACCTGTCCGTCCGGGTCGGCCCGTCCCTGGAGGCTAGCCGGGATGAGACCGCCGAACTCGGACGAGACATCGACCGGATGGCGGAACGGATCGGCGACCTCCTCTCGTCCCAGCGGCGCCTTTTGCGGGATATCTCCCACGAGCTTCGGTCTCCGCTGGCCCGCCTCAATGTGGCCATCGGACTTGCCCGCCAGAAAGCCGGCGCGGAGGAACAGGGATCCCTGGACCGGATGGAGCGGGAAGCCGAGCGGCTGAACGACCTGATCGGCGAACTGCTCACCCTGGCTCTGCTGGAAAGCGATGCACGGGGAATCGAGAGGGTCCCCGTGGATCTTCAGTCCCTCGTCCGCGAAATCGTCGAGGACGCGGATTTCGAGGCAAGGGTCGCAAACCGGAGGGTCCGCGTGGCGCAGGACGAACCCGTGGTTGTGGCGGGAGTCTACGAGCTGCTACGGCGGGCGATCGAGAACGTGGTGCGGAACGCCGCACGGTTTACGGCCGAGAGCACCGACGTGGAAGTTCGTCTTTCTCGGTCCGATGGGCCGTCCGGCCCCGCGGCGCGGATCTCGGTACGGGACCGCGGGCCCGGTGTTCCGGAGGAGTCGCTGGAGAAGCTTTTCGAGCCGTTCTACAGGGTGGCCGATGCAAGGGACCGGAGCAGCGGAGGTACCGGGCTCGGCCTGGCGATAACGCAGCGCGCCATCAAGTTGCACGGGGGGACAGTCCGTGCTTCCAACACTCCTGGAGGCGGCATGGACGTTGTCCTTGAACTGCCATGTTGACCGGGCCGACATCCATCCCGGCTCACCATCCGATCGCAGGGCGCCCGTTGCGTCAAGGCTCCGATGTTGTAGTTTTCGAGGGGGGGGGATACTGTTG
Source organism: Deltaproteobacteria bacterium (assembly GCA_021802685.1). Taxonomy (GTDB): domain Bacteria; phylum Desulfobacterota; class Deferrimicrobia; order Deferrimicrobiales; family Deferrimicrobiaceae; genus UBA2219. The sequence goes on from JAJZRM010000422.1 coordinate 2,574, forward strand.
GGGACGCGATTTTTTGCATTTGAAAAGGGGGTTACGGAAGAATCCGTAACCCCTTGATCTTTTTCAGTGGCGGTCCCAGCGGGGTTCGAACCCGCGTTTTCGCCGTGAGAGGGCGGTGTCCTGGGCCACTAGA
>JAJZRM010000423.1 GCA_021802685.1 Deltaproteobacteria bacterium
AAAATCCGGAAAGAACCTCTCGACGAATATCGGTATACGGAAAACCCACGGCGGTCCAAGGTCAGGATGTCCCGGATGCCGAGCGTCTCTGCAACGGCGACCAGCGTCGCATCCGCGTAATCCATCGGGACGTCGGAATATTTCGACATCAGGAAAGCGCAACGCTTAAGAAGCGCCGCCGTTATGGGAACCAGTTCGGCTCCACCTCCAAGGACAAAATCGAGCACCGGTTTCTGGCGGGAAAACGACGGGCCGAGCAGATAGACCGCCTCGGTCAACACCGATTCGGTCGTGATCAGTCGCCCCCGAAACTCCCGGAAAAACGCGACGCAACGCTCGTGATTCCGCTCGCTCCGGTCGAGCAGGGCGACCAACGGGCCGGTATCCAGTAGAAGATCAGCCACGCCGGAACCGGCGGAGCAGATGTTCCCTATGGGCTTCCCCGAGGTCGGGGACGCCGCTTTCGACGGCCCCGATGAGATTCTTCACCCTGTGGTAAGGCGACGGTGTTTCTTTCCCCGATTCTTCCCGTATGAAGCGGGCAAGCGCAAGACGTACGATATCCGAGCGGCGACGACGGTCGCGCCGCGATAGCGCTTCGATCCCCGCTTCCAGTTCCGAAGTCAGGCGCACGGTCAACTGGCCCGGCATGTCGCTTCCTCCTTCTTCCCATCCATCCTCTTGCAATGCAATAGTATCGCAATTGAATTGCATAGTCAAACCCCGCAATCCCGGAACCGGGACGTCCTTGGAACTCGCCAAGAACCAGGACAGTCATCGCGACGATGCGCAGGGCTGTTTGAAATAATAACTTTCATAATGTGCAGACTTCGTGTATCCTGCAGGGCATGATCAACCGCGCTATCGAACCGGTCCTGAAGGAACTGGCGGCGAAATATCCGGTGGTGACCGTCACCGGGCCCCGGCAGAGCGGAAAAACCACCCTGTGCCGGAAGGTTTTCCCAAGGAAGGCCTACGTCAGCCTCGAAAGCCCCGACACGCGGAACTTCGCGTTGACCGATCCAAGAGGTTTTCTTGCCCGGTATCCCGAGGGGGCGATCCTCGATGAGATCCAGCGGGCTCCCGCGCTGCTGTCCTACATCCAGACCATCGTGGACGAGGTCCGGAAACCCGGCAGGTACATCGTGACCGGAAGCCAGCAGTTCGAGGTGTCGAATACCGTCAACCAGTCGCTGGCCGGCAGGACCGCCTTGCTGAAACTGCTCCCCTTGAGCGTTTCCGAACTGAAGGGGAAATTCGGCCCCCTCCCGATCGATCGCCTCCTCCTGACCGGCTTTTATCCGAGGATCTACGACCAGGACCTCGACCCGACACAGGCCTTGGGAGATTACCTCGCAACCTACGTGGAACGGGATATCCGGCAACTCCTCGCCGTCAAGGATCTCGGTCTCTTCGAGAAGTTCGTCCGGCTGACCGCCGGCAGGGTGGGGCAGATACTGAACCTGAACAGCCTCGCCAACGACGTCGGAGTTTCCCATCCCACGGCGCGCGGGTGGATGACCTTGCTGGAGGCGAGCTACGTTGTCTTCCTCCTTCCTCCGTGGTTTGGGAACGTTTCGAAGCGATTGATCAAGTCTCCCAAGCTGTACTTCCACGACGTGGGCCTGGCCAGCTACCTGCTCGGGCTGGAGAACGAACGACAGGTGGGCAGGGACCCGTTGCGAGGGAATCTGTTCGAGAACCTCGCGGTCGTGGAGGCGCTGAAATACCGGTGGAACCGCGGGAAGCGAAGCAACCTGAATTTCTACCGGGACAGCCGGGGGAACGAAGTGGACCTTCTGGTTTCCGTGGGTGCCGACCTGTTTCCGGTGGAAATCAAAGCCGGAGCGACGATCGGTTCGGACGCATTCAAGGGCTTGGAAAAGGTATCGGGGATCCTGCCGCGCGTACCGTTCGGCAAGGGGCTGATCTACGGCGGCGACGAGATCCAGGCCCGTTCCGGCATCCGTGTCTATCCGGTGACCGAAATCGAGGCGTTGCTGGATTCGATCCCTCAGTAAACCCCGGAACCGCAGAACCGGGACATACATCGCAACGATTACGACAAGAGCAGTTTCACCGCCTGCGCCGCGTTGTAAACGGGGAGGCCCGCGTTCCGGAAATCTTTCGCGTTGCGGGTAACGATGGCATCGACGTTGGCGATGCGCCCTGCCGCGGCCGATACGGCATCCTCGAAATCCTGGAAGTCCGAGACAATCGCGGCTTCAAGGACGGCGCGGCCCACGGGGGCGACTTCGCACAAAGACAGTAATCCGCCGACCGCTTGTTTGGCCTTCCGTGCCCCGATGGTTTTCGCCGCGATGTAAAATATGGTGGTTACCGTGGTGCCGCAGAGCACGGCCGAAATGTTTCCGCGTTCCGCCTGGTCGAACAGTTGGGCGGCATCATCGGCGAACGGCGCCCGATCCAGCATGAGATCCAGCACAACATTGGTGTCGATCAGAAACTTCAACGGTACTTCGCCTCCAGATGTTTCCGGTGATCCTCCCGGTCGGCATGCGCGCCTTTCAGAACCCCGCGCAGCGATTGCGTAACGGGCGATCCGGTCATGCGTGCCGCCGATTTTCCGGACATGAGCAGGCGGAAATAGTCCGCGACGAGTTTCGAGAGCGAAATCCCGGCTTCCGAGGCGTAGGATTTCGCCTCGCGGATCAGCTTATCGTCCAGACGCAACGTCAAT
>JAJZRM010000424.1 GCA_021802685.1 Deltaproteobacteria bacterium
TTTTACAAGAGCGTGCGCCTTCAGCGCGTCAAGCGGCCCGCGGAAGGGGTTGTGGATCTCGTCGTCGAGGTCGACGAGGCGATGTTCCTGGATATCGAATTCGGCGGGGGATACGGCACCGAAACCGGCATTCGGGGTTCGGTCCTCGCGAAGGAGAAGAACATCGACGGCATGGGGAGGAGCCTCTCCGGCCTGGCCATGATCGGCCAGAAGTGGCAGAACTACCAGGTGGAGCTGCGCGAGCCGTATATCCTGGGCAACCGCTGGAAGTGGGAAGGCGTGCTGACCGCCTCCCACCTGTTCCAGGAACGCCCCAGCTTCACCCTGAGGAAGTCGGCCTTGATCGCTGCGATCCAGGAGAAGATCCTCGAACGGTCCACCGTGTCGCTGCAATACGAGATCTCCCGCGACGAGACGTTCGATGTCCAGCCCGGCGCGGTGATCGCGCCGGGGGACCAGGGAAGGGCGAACATCGCCAGCGTGCGGGGGATCATCGTCCTCGATTTCCGTGACGATCCGTTCAACCCGAAACGGGGCACGTTCGCATCGGGGGGGGCCGAGCTGGGGAGCGAGCTGATCGGTTCCCAGGTGAACTTCTGGTCGCTTACGGGCCAGACGAGTTACTACCGGCCGATCGTGCGGAGGAATTCCATCGCCCTCTCCGCCCGCGCCGGCTCCATCCAGCCGTACGGGACGACCTCGGAGATCCCGATCCAGAAACGGTTCTTCGCGGGCGGCAGGACGACCGTGCGGGGGTTCGAGCAGGACTCCCTGGGGCCCCACGGCGAGGACGGTTCCGCCACCGGCGGGAACTACCAGCTGATCCTGAACGCGGAGTTCCGGATCCCCCTGCAGTACGGTTTCCTGGCGGCGGTTTTCATGGACGCCGGCAGCGTCTGGCTTTCGAGGGACCCGCTGAACGAGTTCGATCTCCGGGAGAGCGCGGGACTCAGCCTCCGGTATGTGACCCCCGTGGGACCCGTCAGCGTCGATTACGGCTGGAAGCTGGACCGCCGCCCCGGCGAGTCCGCCGGGGAGGTGAGCTTCACCATCGGAATGGTGTTCTGAAGGGGAAACGTGGTAACTTTCCCATCATGCCGGGCTGGCGAATCCTCTTCTTCCTGTCCTGGGGGGCGATCTTCGCCCTCACTTTCGTGATTTCCGCGCTGTCTGGCGGTATCCCGGAGGTACGCGGGACCTTTTTCGCGGGCGCGGCGGCCGGGGAGGCGGTCCTTGCCGCCGCGAGTTACCTGTTGCTGGAACGGCACGTGTTCCGTCCCGTCGATCGCCTGCGGAACGTCGTCGCGGCGGGGGACGGAGGCTCGCTTCCCGCTTCCGCGGCGGACGGCCCGCTGGCCCCGCTCGCGGAGGCGATCTCCGCGCGGCTGGACCGTTCCGTGGCCACGCTGCGCGATGCGGTGCGGGACCGCGAGGAGACGCAGGCGAACCTCGAATCCAGCGTCCAGTACCTTCGGACGATCGCCGAAGTGTCGACCGCCATCACCGGCACCCTGGACCCGGAAGAACTGTACCGCATCATCCCCGAGCGCTTGATGCGGCGGTTGGGCCTGAACGACTTCCGGATCATGCTCTACTGCCGGGAGACGAGGAAACTGGTCGTCAAGGCTTCCGCCGGGGGGGATGCGCACCGCGCGGGATCGCTTTCCATCGCACCGGGGGAGGGGATCGCGGGGAAGGTGTTCCTCACCGGGGAGGCGGCATGGATCCCCGACGTCGGCGAATCCTCCGAAACCGTGCACGGCGGAGAGCTGCGGCCGGACGTCCGGTCGTTTCTCTGCGTTCCCCTGTTGTCCAAGGGGAAGAGCATCGGCGTGCTGACGCTGCACCATTCGAAGCCGAACGCCTTCGAGCAAGAGCTGCTCCCGACGATGCGGGTGCTGGCATCCTACCTCGCGATCGCCATCGAAAACGCCGAACTGTTCGGTTTCGTCAAGTCCCTCTCCGAGAAGGATTCCCTGACGCTCCTGTACAACCACGGGGCGTTCCACGAGAAGCTCGGCATCGAGCTGGAGCGGGCGAGCCGGTATAACCGGCCGATGGCCGTCATCATGCTGGACCTCGACGGCTTCAAGGAAATCAACGACACGTACGGCCACATCATGGGGGACCGGGTGCTCGCGCTGGTGGCGGGGGCGCTGGGGGCGCATCTGCGGAAGACGGACATCGCCGCCCGGTACGGCGGGGACGAATTCGCGGTGATCCTGCCGGAAGCCGACTTGACCTCCGCCGCGGTCATCGCGAGCCGGATCGCGGAGGGCATCTCCGGCATCCGCGTGGACGCGGACCGCAGGACCGTCATATCCCTCACCGCAAGCATCGGTTACGCCGTCTGCGGGCCGGAGTCGACCGAGCGGAACCAGATTCTCGGAATCGCCGACCGGCTGATGTACGATTCGAAGCGGCGCGGGCGCGGCGGAGTCCTCGGGATGCAGATCTAGGAAGCACTTCATAAGTGCCGAAAGGGGAGGACCATGGACAGGAAATCCGTCGAGGTGTACCGCCTGTCCCTGTTCGGGAGGATGGTGATGGGTGTCGCCCACGAAGTGGACAACCACCTGAGCGTGGTCATCGGGTTCTCCGAGATCATCCAGATGACCGCTTCCAACCAACAGAAGGTCGTGGACGGCGCGGGAAAAGTCCTCTCCGCGGGAGAGAAGATCGAGGTGTGGATCAAG
>JAJZRM010000425.1 GCA_021802685.1 Deltaproteobacteria bacterium
AGTCTCCGTAAGGATAGGCCATCGTGACGGCCTGTTGGGAGGTGATTTGGCCGTTGATGATCGACTGCGATTCCTGCAACTCCGTTAGTATCTCGGCGGGGCTGAGCGTGGACAGGTACGGATGGGACACTGTGTGGCTGCCGACCTCGTGCCCCATCGCCACGAGGTTTGCCCAAGGGGTCCAATCCTCCCCCATCTTGTTGGCAATCAGGAAGAAGGTAGCCCTCATCCCGCGGATCTGCAGCGCCGGAACGGCGAGCGTCAACTGGGACGCCATGCCGTCGTCGAACGTCAGGGACACCGCTCCTTGCTTGTGGTCCGGCCAGATCGCAATCGTGTGCCCGGCGGCAAACGCACTACCGGCGCATAGGAAAAAGAGACAGGATATGGAAAAGAGACGGAAGAGGCTGTTTTTTCCGGCGGTTGCCATGCCGAGACGAAAGCAAGGAACGGTCCACCCCGAACGCTTCAACAGAATCATCTTGTATTGCGGGCTGTTCTATGGCTAGAGTCCGGTCGCCTCCTTCATCGACAGGGAACTTTTTTCCCAATTGTTACCAAAGGAAGGACATAGATTTGTCGTTCCGGAGACGGAGATTTTTTTCTCGACATTTTCCTTAGAATGATCGAAACCTGTTTCGCGCCGGAAGATCCGGTTTGAAGATCCGGTTCCGCCGGTCGACCGGCACAGCGCGCTACCGGTTGCACGCGGCTCGGCGTCACGTGGGCGCCCGCCTTCCCTCCGGTTCCCGAAACACGATGTATTTCGAAAGGGTGAAATTCGAGGTGGTGCCTACGACCACGCCGACCAGCAAGGCCACGTATTTGTGGACGACGAAATACGGGACCCGCGTCGTGAGCAGGTAATAGGTCCCCCAGTTGAACAGGAAGCTGACGGTCGAGGCGGCGATGAAGCGCGCCCACTGGAAGGCGAATCGGGGCGAGCCACCCTGCAGAAACGTGACCACCCGGTTCCAGTACCAGTTCCAGGTCGCCGCGATGAAGAAGGAGACGGCCCGGGCCACCAGGTGGGAAATGCCGAAAAGGTATTGGAACAGGAAATAGAAGATCGTATCGACGACGACTCCGGTCGACCCGACCAGAAGGAAGGCGAGGAGCTCGATTTCCCCGGGATACCGATATCGGTAAAGCCTTCCCAGGTGCCGCAAGTACAGGAGCTGCTCCCGCAGGTTCATCTTGCTCTCGCCGTACTTCCGGCGGCTGAAGAAGATCGGAACCTCCGACGTCCGTTTCGCCCCCGACTTCACGAGAATCTCCAATGCGATCTTGTATCCCAGCGGCGACAGGTCCCGGCACCGGTCCCACGTCGACCTCGGAATGCAGAAGAAGCCGGACATGGGGTCCTTCAGGTTCGTCAACAGGCAGGCCAGGCCCGTCGCCACCTTCGAGTTCAGTTTCCGGTACAATCCCCAATGCTCCTCGATCTCCCCGCCTTCGACGTAACGCGACCCCAGGACGAATTCCGCCCCGTCCCGCACGCGCCGGACCATTTCGCAGATCTTCTCGGGAGGGTGCGACAGATCCGCGTCCATCACGACGAGCACGTCGCCGCGCGCTTCGCGCAGCCCGCGAAGCACCGCCGTCGAAAGACCGCGCTCTCCCTTCCGCACGATCAGCCGGAGGTTGTACGTTCCCGCCAGCTCGCTGCAGACGGCTTCCGTTCCGTCGCCGGAGTCGTCGTCCACGACGATGCACTCCCCTTCGAGGCCCGCACCGTCCAGCGACCGGAAGATCCGGACCGCCATTTCTTCCAGGTTCTTGGACTCCTTGTACGTCGGCAGGATCACCGACACGCGGCAGGGCTCGGTCTCCGTCCCGCTCACGATTCCTCCCCGGGGTCCGTTGCTCATGGGCTCGCCTCCCGATGTTTTTCCGCGTCCGACGACGGGCTCACGTGCGTCCGGTCCGCTGCCGACGGGTGATTCCCGGAAAGGATCGTTATCCGGTTTTCGAGGAAATCGATCTCCTTCGGGTAGATCCAACGAGGAACCGGAGGGGTCTTCCGATCGTACACGATCCGGTACCGGTACTTCTCGCTCAGCAGGTCCGTGAAGAAACGTTCGATTCCCGGGTAGAGGGCATTGCCCAGAAACCTTCCGTAGTACAGCGAGTCTACGGCGACGTATTCCGGGCGGCGCTCGTCGAGCGCCTCCGCCGTGTACCAGCCGACGTCCTCGTTCGGGCGCTCGAACTGTTCCATCTTTTCCAGGGTCTTGTCGTCCCGGGCGAAGATCTTCTCGAACAACCGCTTCCGGCCGGACACGTTCGGAAACGCCATGTCCTGGATCTCGACCCCTTCCAGTTTGTTCCAGTCCGGCACGTACCCGCTCGATTCGATCGAGCTCCCGACCGGGACGTTCTTCAACACCCAGGTTTGGGCGTCCATTCGCGGGTCGTCCCGGAACCGTTTTCCGACGTAGTAGCACGACACCAGGTTGTAGGCGATCACCGCGGCAAACAGTAATCCGCCAAGATATCTCGCGTTGGCGGCTCTTTCCCAGAACACGCAGGACAGGATCAGCAGGAACGGAACGACCGGCATCACGAAGCGGGATTCCAGCCTCGGGAACGAACCGATCTTCCAATAGTAGAAGGCAAACACCGCCAGCAACAGGATGATTCCTTTCCGTTCGCCGGAGCCGCCATGGGCGCGGTTCCCCAGGACGTACAGGG
>JAJZRM010000426.1 GCA_021802685.1 Deltaproteobacteria bacterium
GATCTGGCGATCCGATCTTCCCGGCCGAGGCCGAGAGCGGCCAGGCGCCCGGCAAGCCGGTGGACGTTTTCGCGCAGCGCGCGGAAGGTCATCGCCTCGCGGCCGGGCGCAAGCAGGGCGGGCGCATCCGGCGCCCCGTGGGCCAGCAGGTCAAGCAGCGTCAAAGCGGTCGGTTCGAACATGGACGGCCTCCTCGTTTTCCGAAGATTGCCCGGTACACGTCTCCGTGGCTGACGATGCCAACGAGTTTCTTTCCGACGACGATGGGAATCCGCCGAATCTTCCGCAGGGCCATGATGGATGCCAGCCGAAGCGCCTCGGTGCCCGGCGTGGCGGTGATGACCTTGACCACCATGATGTCCCGCGCAAGGAGTTCATCGAAGTTCTCGAGTCCCGTGACGATCTTCCGGCCGGAAGGCTTCCCGGCCGCGCGCACCGTGCCCGGATACATGGCGTGCAGGATGTCGCGCTCCGAGATGAGGCCGATCAGGTTGCCTTCCCCGTCCAGCACGGGGACGCCGCTGATCCCGTGCCGGCAGATGGCATCGATCACCTTCCTCAGCGGGTCCGCCGCCCGCACCGTGTGGACTCGACGGGTCATGATGTCTTTGGCTTCCAGTCTGCCGGCCGTCATGGGTTCTCCTTATTCGTTACGTGATTGATAGCAGGAAATTTTATATACTGGAAATGCATATATTTAATATGGTGTATGCAAATTTGTAATACATTATGAAACGGGGGAATCGCCCGGTGGACATGAATTACCAGAACCTTCGAGCCTTCCTCGCCGTCGCCAGGAACCGGGGGATCTCCAGGGCGTTGAATGAACTCCATCTCACGCAGCCCGCGGTGTCCCGGCAGATCCTCGCCCTGGAGGAGTCCCTCGGGACGCCCCTGTTCCTCCGGAAAGGACGGTTCCTCACGCTCACCGAGGCCGGAGAAATCCTGCAGCAGCACGCCGTGCGCGCTTTCCAGCTGCTGACGGAGGCGCGGGAGGAGATCGACGGCCTGAAGGGGCTGATCCGGGGGCACCTGCGGATCAGCGCGGCGAGCACGGTCGGGATCTACATGATCCCGGACGTGCTGGGGGAGTTCAAGACCCAATACCCGGGCATCGAGGTGATCCTCGACATCTCGAACAAGGAACGGGTGATCCGCCACGTCCGGGACGGGACGGCGGACCTCGGCTTCGTCGGGCCGCCCGTCCCCGTTCCGGAAATCGCCACGGAAACGTACCTCGAGGACGACCTGGTCCTGATCGTCTCTCCGCATCACTGGCTGGCCTCCCGGGACACCGTTTCGGCGAAACTGCTCGCCGAGGACGTGTTCATCCTTCGGGAGAAAGGATCCGGGACGCGGGAGATCATGGAAGAGGAGTTGCGGCAGGCCGGCGTCTCCTTGCGGCAGGCGATGGAACTGGGAAGCACCGAGGCCATCAAGAAGGCGGTGTCGGCGAACCTTGGCATCTCCATCGTCTCGTCGAGGGCGGTTTCCCTGGAAGTCATGCTGGGCCACCTTTGCGCCGTGCGGGTATCCGACCTCAACCTCCACCGCCCGATCTACATGCTGTACCTGCGAAACAGCCCGTTGAGCTCCGCCGCCGAAGGGTTCCGGCGTTTCCTTTCCACGCGCCCCGGCTGACCCCTTGACTTCCTCCACGTATCGAATAAAACGTACTCCATGGCCGACATGGAGACCCGGAACCGCCGGAAGCTCTTCACGGGACTGGTCGTGAACATCGAGCAGATGGAAGTCCGGATCGGAGCGAAGGGTTGGCACGTGTACCAGATCGTGCGGCACCCCGGGGGGGTCGGCGTTCTGCCGCTGCACGACGACGGCACGGTCACCCTGATCCGGCAGTTGCGCCCCGCCATGGGGGAGAACCTTCTCGAGATCCCGGCCGGAAGGTTGCACCCCGGCGAGGAGCCGGCGGATTGCGGCCGACGGGAGCTGGCCGAGGAGACAGGCATCATGGCCGGGTCGCTGCAGCCTCTCGGGCTCTACTATCCCTCTCCCGGCGTCTTCGACGAGGTGATCCACCTGTTCCTCGGCAAAGGGCTCACCCAGGGCGCCTCCGAACCGGAACAGTACGAGGACATCGAGACGGCGCGCCTTCCGCTGGCCGAGGCGTTGCGGATGGCCGAAACCGACGGGATCCGGGACGGCAAGACGATCGTGGCGCTGCTGCGCGCCGGGCGCCTCTCCCGGTAGCGGATCGTGTTACCTTTTAGGAACGCTTTCCATCTCTTTCCGGAGGGGTCCTGCGCATGGCGCGCGTCAACGAGCATTACCTCAAGTTGAAGGCCGGATACCTCTTTCCCGAGATCGGCCGCAGGGTGCGGGCGTTCTCCGAGGCCAACCCGTCCGCGAAGGTCATCCGGCTGGGGATCGGAGACGTCACCCGTCCCCTGCCGCCCGCGGTCCTCAAAGCGTTCCACGACGCCGTGTCCGACCTCGGCGAAGAGGCGACCTTCATGGGATACGGCCCGGAGCAGGGGTACGGCTTCCTGATCGATACGCTGATCGAGAAGGCGTATGCCCCGCTGGGGGTCCGCATCGAACCGTCCGAGATCTTCATCTCCGACGGTTCCAAGTGCGACACGGCGAACATCCTCGACATCTTCGCCCTCGACAACAAGGTGGCCATCGGCGACCCGGTCTATCCCGTCTACAACGACACGAACGTGATGG
>JAJZRM010000427.1 GCA_021802685.1 Deltaproteobacteria bacterium
ACCGTCGGGCGAGAGATGGACAGTTGAGCGGCGATCGCGTTGTTCGACAGACCGTCCGCCGCCAACAGGCAAATGCGCGCCCGCAGGACGGTTCGTTGGGGGCTGGTTTTGGCTCGCCGCCAAGATTCCAGTGTCGTGCGTTGTTCGTTCGTCATCTTCAGGGCGTTCGCTTTTTCCCACATGCCCCGGAGAATAACACGATGGGGCGGTATTGTCAACATATTACTGGGACACTACACTAGTGCGGGATATGCGCCCGGGAAGGGAGAGCCGAGCCGCCGTATGAACTGTCCGGCCTGCGGTGTGGAACATCTTCCGGCCCCTGCCGGGACGCCGGCGGTTTCCGGCGGGCCGCGGCCGTGCCCCTACGGAGGGGCGCCGTACGCCGGCCTGCGGGCCGGGCACGACCGGATCTTTTTCGGGCGGTGGAGGAGTACGGAGGCGAATTCGCTCGACGTGCGGAAAGCCCGGAACCAGTTGAATAAACTGTTGAACGATATCGCCGGAGCCCTCGAGCCGGAGCGGCTTCCGGCGTCACGGAAAGACCTGAACAAGGCGTTCGAGGCGATGCATACGGCGGAGTTGGGCGAGGACGGGCCGGAAACCCTCCTGTACATGGACCACGCCCTTTCCTATGCCCACCGCGTGATCGGCGACCTTCTGCATGAAAAAGGGGCGCCTCCCCACGCTCCGGGGGATTTCGCCGCATGGTACGATGCCCCGGAGGTTCCGTTCCGGGAGGATTGGTAAGCATTGCGAACGCGAACAGGAGGAGTCCGATGATCTCCCTTGACCGGTACCCGAAGGAAATCACGCTGAGGAACGGGGCGCGGGTGGTGCTGCGCCCGCTGTTCCCGGAGGACGGGGGCGGCCTCTGGAATTTCCTCCGGGATCTTCCGGAGATCGATAAATCGCATTTCCACGAGGATGTGGACGACCTCGCGGTGGTGGAGCGATGGGCGAAGGCGGTCGACTACGCCACCGCGCTCCCAATCTTGGCGATCCGGGACGACAGGGTGGTGGGGACCGCCACGCTCTTCCGGAACCGGACGGGATGGAAACAGCGGATCGGCATCGTCCGGATCCTGATCGCCCAGGAATTCCGGCACCTGGGCCTCGGCACCGCGATGATCCGGGAGATCCGCCACCTGGGGGAGCAGGCCGCCCTGAATTACCTGGTGGCGGAGGTCATCGAGGAGCAGCAGGCCGCCGTCCGCGCCTTGGAACGGATGGGGTTCGAGAAAACGATGGTCCATCGGAATTTCGTCAACGACAGGAAAGGTCATCTCCACAATCTGGTGGTGCTTCTCCATCCCATGTCGGGCACCGAGGAAGATCTGTTTTTTTAATCCAATCCATCGAAGGAGGAGTCATGGAGATCTCAGGGATCACCGAGGCGTTGCTGAAGGCCAAGGAGGAGAAAGGGCTGTCGTTTTCCGATCTCGGCGGGCTGGTCGGCAGAAGCGAAGTGTGGACGGCGGCCTTGGTCTACGGCCAGGCCCAGGCCACGGCCGACGAAGCGGCGAAAATCGTATCCAAGCTGGGATTGAAAAGGGACCGGGACGAGATCGTGCCGTTCCTGACCGCCTTCCCCAACAAGGGTCTAGGTCCGGTCGTTCCCACGGATCCGCTCATCTACCGGATCTACGAGATCATGCAGGTATACGGATATCCCTTGAAGGCGGTCATCCACGAGAAGTTCGGCGACGGCATCATGAGCGCCGTCGATTTCACGATGGAAGTCGAAAGGGAAGCGGACCCGAAGGGCGACCGCGTCAAGGTGACCATGTCCGGGAAATACCTGCCGTACAAGATCTGGTGATCCGCGCGTCGTCATGGGCCTGGCGAGGGGCGCCGCCGGAGCTACCCTCCGCCGCCCATGACGTGCGCGTACCGCGCCGCGCCCAGGAGCGCGGCGGTCTCATCGAGGATGACCCGTACGGGGACCTTTTCGAGGAAGGTGCGGAACCGTCCCTTGTCGCGGAACGCCTCGAGGAACCCCCCTTTCGCCAGGAACGGAAGGATCGCGGGCGAGAGCCCCCCTCCGAGCGCCACGCCGCCCGTGGCGACGTACTGGAGGGCGACGTTTCCGGCCACCGCGCCGTACATCTCGGTAAAAAAGCGCACCGCTTCCCCACACGTCCCGGATTTGCCGTCCACCGCCGAGGAGACGATCACCCGGGTGGGGTCTTCCGAGGCGAGGCGCGACTCCACCTCGGGAGCCTCCGGCATCTGTTCCGCCTCGCGGAGGAACCGGTAGACGCCGTGCAGGCCGGGACCCGAAACCACCCGCTCCGCGCTCACGCGGCCGTGCTCCTTCCGAAGATGCTGAAGAAGCGCCGCTTCACGCTCGTTTCGGGGTGCGAAGTCCGCGTGGCCGCCTTCCGAGGCTACCGGCACGTACCCGGTCCCGCTTCGCAGGAGGAACGCCTCGCCCAGGCCCGTCCCGGCGGCCGCGACCGCCACGTTCCCTTCCGGGTCGCGCTCCCCCTCCTGCAGGACGGCGAAGCTTTCCGGAGGCAGGAAAGGGACCGAGAAGGCCATGGCCTGCAGATCGTTGATCAGGTACGCCGCGCGGGCGCCGCAGGCGGTGCGGATCGTTTCCCGGTCCACGAACCAGGGAAGGTTCGTGAGCCGGCTCCGCCCGTCCTTCACCGGCCCCGCCACGCCGAGGCACGCCAGG
>JAJZRM010000017.1 GCA_021802685.1 Deltaproteobacteria bacterium
TGAATTTCGTCCCGGGGATAAGATTGGCAGAGTGCGTATTTCCGCACGCTGCGCCCGTGGCCGGATTGCCGTTCTGCTGCTGGCACGTCTGGTAATCAGGAGATGGTCCCAAACCCGGCTCATTCGCCATGAATTCGGGTGTCAGATAATCGAGCCGGGAAATGAACGTGGGGTTTGTCTTGTCACTGACGTTCGCGAGGACCAGCCCGGCCTGGTGCCAGGAGACGATGGCGGTGTCTCCGACAACCTGGGTCCAGTGGACCCCAACGCCTTTCTTCAGTTTTCCCCCGGAGTACACGATAGGCGAGAAGACGGACTGCGGGATCCAGTCGCGGGCAGCAAGCTCGGCGGGAGTAGTCCCTTGACCGGGAATCCACAACTTCCCTGCTTCGACCGGGTGATAGGGATCTTTCACGTCGACGATCACGAAGATCCTGTTGACGAACCCCTGGTAGTACGCCCCGGTATAGACATACCTCCCGTCGAAGAAGAAGTGATGCGTTCCTCCCCATGTTTCGTTGGGGCCCGCTGGTTGGAAGGCATCTGCGGGAGCCTCCCAATAGGAAAGGAAGACGGGATTCCTGGGATCGGAAACGTCGTAAAATTTCAATCCGTGATAGTTCGCCCGCTTGGAGGATGCACCCGGAGGCCCCCCGCGCCACCGTTCCATGTTGACCACGAGGACCTTCTTTTTCAGCAATGGACCGCACCCCGGCCCGATGTCGGGGGCCGTGTTCCAGTCGGGATAGGCAACGAAATGGGAGTGCGTGTTCCAACCTGGATCCCAGCACGTGGCTTTCGCCTCAAGTTCAGCGGAGGTTAGCGTTTCCTGATTGACGCCTACCCAGTCGCCGCATGGAGCCTTAATGGTCAGCCCGCCGTACAAGGCGTTATTCGTCCATACGGGATTGGCGTCGATCGGCGGCACGGATTTTTCCGGATCGAATGTGTACACCTTTGCGAGCACTTTCGGTTTGGTAGGATTCTTGATGCTGACGGTCACGAAGCATCGTTCCGGAGCGTAACATCCGGAGTAGAAAACATCCCCGTCGGTATCAGGCCATGGGGCGAGTTTCGAGAAGGGGGTATCCAGGGCCCCCTCGCCCATCAATTTATAATTCTCGGCAGCATCCGGAAAATCATCGGCTGCAGTAGCGACCTCGGCAGTCCCGATGAGCCACGCGATGGACAACACACACACGAGAAGGACCCAACCCAGGGAACGCTTATCCGCCATGATTGCTCCCTTCGGTTTTTTGTTCGTGAAGTGTTGGCACCAGATTCCTTTCCATTTGTCCTTGCCGCTGGTCTATGCGGAAACCACATCACCTCCTTTCGGGAGAACTCGACCGTACATCACCAATCCCTGTGCGCCTCGACGGTTCCAAAGGCCGCAAGACCGCCTGCGCGGATGGCCCGTTGTCTGCGATATATCGGGTCGAGGCGTTATGGGAAGTTTAGCGGGTATAAGGAGCGACTGTAATTCAAGTGGGTTCAGATCCGCATGAAGAAATGTTCATGGACGGAGATTGGCGTGAGGATGCCAAAGTCTCTCCGGTTCGGGGAGGATCAGCCAACCCTTTTCCCTAATGATGATTCCTTCGTTTTCCAACCGCTTGACCAGGCGACACAGATGTTGCGGCGTGAGGGAAAGCAATTGTGCCACCTCCCAATTCTTCAAAACCATTTGGATTTTCATCGGCTTTTGTCGATCGGATGCATTTGGGGTATGGACCAACTCCCATAGGAACTTTTCCAGGCGTTGCCTTCCGGAGAGGCAAGAATTCTCGCTGATGCTTCGAATGCTGGATCTGAACCCCCTGCTGAGGATCATCGATATCCATCGGGAGAATTCCGTATCCGTATCCATCGCCCTATTAAACGCTTCCACCGGGACAAAGCACAATTTGCTCCGTGTAATCGTCTCGGCGGTGGTTTCATAGAGCGCATTCAAAATAATTGCGGATACACCCAACATCCATCCTTCCTTCCGCAAACCGACGATTACCCGGTTACCGTCGGATTCCGTACGGGTCAACTTCACCCGCCCGCCGCATATGAGGCATAGGGTGTGAGGAGATTCGCCTTGGGAAAAGATTACGTGTTGTGGGGGGATGACTCTTAACGTTTGACAGTTGAATAGCTTCCTGAGGTGTCCCTGGCAAGGAAGGTTGGAGTCGCCCCGAGAGGGGGCATGATTATTTTCACCGTGCTGGATCATCTTTTGGGAGGATATCTGTTCCATGTTCACCTCCCAGCTCCCCACGCCATGCCGGTGGAAATCTCATTCGAAACAGCAACAGCGCATGACATCGGAAGTGACCGATAGGGGTCAGAGAGGAAAAATATCCGAGATGATAACCCATCCCCGATTAAATTTTGTACCATCCCGTATGCGTGTCAAGAAACATAATTGTTCGCTATCAACGCGTCTTCGCAAACGCGGTGGCTCGTCCCATCAGTGAGGTGGCAAAGACCCGGAAACTCAATTCCGCTGAAGGCTCCGAGTAGTTCCCGAGAGCTGCGCCCTCCTGGCTGGATGTCATGAAGCAGGCGGCATCATAAAGGCGTTCCAGGACAAGACGCTCACAGAACGGGGGGGCCGATAGATCGAGCAGCCGGGAAAAATTGAAGAAAATCCTTTGATTTCCGATATTCACATATAATGAAGCCCGGAAAACCATATCGGACATTCCGCCCTTCCGAGGGCCGGGGCTGCCAAGGGGTTCGCCGTTGAGGATATTGATGCTCTGCTACGAATTCCCTCCCTTGGGAGGAGGAGGGTCCAAGGTCGTGTACGGATTATCCGGGGAACTCGTCCGGCTCGGACACGAGGTCGACATCGTAACGATGGGATTTCGGGGGCTCCCCGGATATGAGCGGATCAACGGCGCCCGGGTTTTTCGCGTTTCCCTGCTTCGCGGAAAAAAGCATGTCTGCACCGCCCCTGAGGCCGCCTTCTATGTTCTATCCGCACTGATGTTCGTCCGGCGCCTGACATCGCAACATCGCTACGACATCAACCACACGCACTTCATTTTTCCGGACGGCCTTCTTGCGTGGTCGATAAAACGGTCCACGCGGATCCCCTACGTGATCACCGCGCACGGATCCGACGTCCCGGGGTACAACCCCCACAAGCTCAAAACGGCGCACAGGCTCTTGGCGCCCCTCTGGGCGACGGTCACCCGAAATGCGTCACGGATCGTCTGCCCGAGCGGATCGCTCCGCTCTTTGCTTGCGGCGGCAAGCGGAGGAGACGGGAACACGACCGAGATTCCAAACGGCATCGATCCCGGAAAATTCAGGCACGACGCACCGAAGGAAAAGCGCATCCTCGTGGTTACCAGGATGTTGGAACGGAAGGGCGTTCAGCACGTCCTGACGGCCCTGGAGGGGCTTACGATCGATCACGAAGTTCATATCGTCGGCGATGGCCCCTACCTTCCCACCCTGCGGAAGATGGCGCAGGCGGCAGGAATCAACGTGACTTTCCGGGGGTGGCTTGACGGTCAATCTCCCGAGCTGAAGGATCTCTTCGAAACTTCCGGCATCTTCGTCTTCCCTTCGGAAGCGGAGAACTTCCCGATCGTACTGTTGGAGGCGATGGCGGCGGGCATGGCGATCATCACGACGAAAGGGACGGGCTGCGCCGAGGTCGTCGGAGACGCCGCCCTCCTGGTGAAGCCGAAGGATGTCGATGCCATACGGAATGCGTTGATTTTCCTCTCGGACAACCCGCAGCGTTGCAGGGAGCTGGGGAAAGCGGCAAGACAACGCCTGGAGGCATGCTTCAGCTGGGCCTCCGTCGCAAGGAGGCACATCGACTTGTACGAAAAAGTCCTGGAACAAAGGGGCGCCGGCGTCCCGGAGAATCGAAGCCATGGGCATTGACCGGCATGCCGTCTCCGTCGTCGTTCCTACGGTCGGTCGAGACACCCTCACGCCCTGCCGGGAAGCGTTGAGCAGGCAGACCAGGCCCCCGGAAGAAGTCATCGTCGTCACGGACACGGATCGCCGCGGGCCCAGCTGGGCGCGCAATGAAGGGATCCGGCGCTCGCGCGGCACCCTGATCGCCTTCACCGACGACGATTGCATTCCCCCGCCCGATTGGCTGGAACGACTCATCCGGGCGATCGACCTGCATGATGCGGCGGGAGCAGGGGGCACATTCGAGGAAACGGATCCGCTCCTGCGCGCGAAACGGCAACGGAGAGGCTTCCCGACGACGGAACAGCTCGACACGGCCGGATGGGTCGGAAACGCCGGCAACGTCATGTACAGGCGGAGCGTGCTCGACGCCTGCCTCGAACGCGACGGGCATGTGTTCGACGAGTCGTTCGACGCCTTCAGCGGAGAGGACATCGACCTCGTATGGAGATTGCAGCGCGGCGGTGCGAAGCTGGTCTTCGTGCCCTGCCCGGTGACCCATCTCCGCCGGGTGAAACCCCTGGAATATTTCGCTCACCAGCTCGACCGGGGCAAGGGAATCGCGCTGCTCTTCCTGGCCCGGCGCGCCGCCGGCGACCCGGTGGAACCGCAGAAAAGCCTCCTTTGGGGGAAGGCAAGCCGTGGAAAACGGAACAAATGGATGAATGCGTTCCTGCGGAAGACCATCGGCCCGTTCGACGCACGGAGCTTCGCCGGATGGAAGGACTTTGCCGTTTTCTGGATCGGGGAGAAGTGCGAGGGAACCGGGTTCCTCTGGCAAATCGCCAATCGATGGCGGTCGCGGTCGTCATGAAGGTTCCCGGCTGATGAATATCCGCATTTCATGGGTCCTCAAGGCGCTCGTCACCTCGGGACTCCTTTACTACGTCTTCAGCAGGATCGGCTTCGCGGAAATCGTGGCTGCGATCGCCTCGGCGCGGATGGATTTCTTCGCGGCGGCGTTCCTTCTCGTCCTCCTGATGAATTGGGTTTCCTCCTGCCGGATGAAGCGTTTGACCGAACGTCAGGGAATGACCGTTTCCCGGCGCAAGATCTTCGAAATAAACCTCATCACGAATTTTTACGGGCTGTTCCTCCCGGGAAGCCTTGCCGGGGGGGCGGTGCGCTGGAACAAGTTGTACAAGACCGACAAGAACGGCACGGGCGCTCTCGTCGCCATCGTTTTCAACCGGTTCATCCTGACGACCGCCACCGCGGCAACCGGCATGGTTTTCTGGGTCCTCGCGGGAAATCACGGGGCGAACGCCGCGGCGGGCCTCAGCCTGGCGGGAATCCTCGCGATCCTCCTCGGCCTGCAGGGCGCGATGATGCACAACCGGATCTTCCCCCGGGTGGAGAGGTTTCTCGAAGGCAGGCTCGGGAAGCTGGCCCTGTCGCTGAGGCAGCACGCCGATCTTCCCACGACGTCCCTGCTCCGGCTCGCAGCGTTGTCCTTCGCCGAGGAATTCCTGGGGGTCGTGTCTTATTACTTCGTCTCCCGGGCGATCGGGATGGAGGTCTCCTTCGTCCAGCTCGGCTGGATCCGATCGTGCATCCTTGTCGTGACGATGCTCCCGATTTCCATTTCGGGATTCGGGGTCCGGGAGGGCACGCTCATCGCGCTGCTCGCCCCCTACGGCGTCGACGGCACCGTGGCGGTGGCTTTTTCTCTCCTGCTGTTTGCCAGGTCCCTGTTGTCGGCCGCGATCGGCGGCGTGCTGGAAACCGCGAACCTGCTTTTCCCGGCAGGGCGGAAGGAACACGAGGCGCCGGAATGAAGATCTGCCTGATCAGCGTGGAGATTTTCGCATGGGGAAAGTATGGGGGCTTCGGGCGCGCCACGCGGACCATCGGACGCGAGTTGGCGAAACGCGGTCACGAGGTATATGCGGTCGTCCCGAGGCGGCCCGGCCAGGGATCCGTGGAATTCCTGGACGGGATACGCGTGCTCGGTTTCTCTCCGTGGCGCCCCTGGGACTCCGCGCGCCTCTTCCGGGAATGCGACGCCGATATTTACCATTCGTGCGAACCGTCCTTCGGGACGTATTTCGCAATGAAGGCGAAACCGGACAGCAGGCATGTCGTGACGTTCCGGGACCCGAGGGATTTCCAGGACTGGAAGATGGAGTTCGACCTTCCTTCCTTGAACAAGCTCCAGGTGGTCCACAACTATTTCTATGAAAACAATATCCTCGTCCGGAATTGCATAAAAAAAATGAACGCGGTCTTCACCATAGGGAAGTATCTCGTCCCGAAGGTGAAATCCATGTATCACCTGGAAATCGACCCGATATTCCTGCCCACTCCGGTGCATATCCCCGAAACGATCAGGAAATCGGACGCGCCGACCGTCTGCTACGTTGCGCGGCTGGACCGGCGGAAGCGGCCGAAGCTGTTCCTGGACCTGGCGAGGAAATTCCCGGACGTGCATTTCATCGCGATGGGAAAATCCAGGGACAGGAAATGGGAGGCTGAACTGCGAGCCGAATACTCGAACCTGGCGAACCTGGAGATGACGGGTTTCGTGGATCAGTTCGGCTCGGACCTGCATTCGAAAATACTGGAGAAAAGCTGGATCATGGTCAACACGGCGACCCGGGAGGCTCTTCCCAACTCCTTTCTCGAGGCGTCCGCGCATCAATGCGCGATCCTGAGTTCCGTGGACCCGGACGGTTTCGCCTCCGTATTCGGGCATCATGCCGGGAACGATGATTTTTCCGCGGGGCTCTCCGCCCTCCTGAACGGCGGGGCATGGAAGGAACGAGGGAGGCGGGGATACGAATATGTCAAGGAAACCTTCGAGATCCATCGGGCGATCGACCGGCATATAGCGTTCTACGAGCAGGTCCTGACAGGTTGAGCAAAATCCCCGGAGGCGAATCCGGGGACAAGGGGATCCGATGCGGAAACCGCTCTTGAACGCCGGAACCAGGCTGCTCAGGATTTTACCGGAAAGTTGCGCCGGCGGGATCATCGGGCGGCTGAACGGATACCGGCTGCAGCGGCTTAAAAAACGCAACGTTCCCATGTCCCTCATATATTTCGTGACGAATCGGTGCAACGCCGCCTGCAGCCATTGTTTCTACTGGAAAGAGCTGAACCGGGAAACGGACGAGCTCTCGATCGCGCAAATCAGGAAACTTCTCGAATCCCTTCGGGGGCTGCGGCAAATCCTCCTGACGGGGGGGGAGCCCTTCCTGCGCGAGGAAATCGTCGAGATCGGCGCCCTCTTCCACGGCATAGGGGTCCGGCATATGACGATCCCGACCAACGGCATCCTGACGGAGAGGATCGCGGACTGCGTCTCGCGGATTCTTCGATCCACAAACCTCGACGATCTGAAGATCAACGTTTCCCTGGATGGCACGCGTGAAGTGCACGACTCCATTCGGAATGTGCCCGGATGTTTTGACAGCGCCTGCGAAACGATTCATCGCTTGAAGGAACTGCGCAACACCCATCGAAACCTCCAGGTATCGGCCAGTTGCGTGCTGTCGCGGGAGAACCTGCCGGACCTGGAAAATTTCATCCGCATGGCGGGAAGCTTCCGTATTCCGCTGATGTTTTCCTTCATCAGGGGCGCGGACCGTAACAGCTTCGGAATTGCACCGGCGGACCGGATGGATTTCAATCCGAAAGGCGGCGAATGCATCGACGACCCGGCGGAATTCGAGAAAATACGGGAAATCCTTGAAAGGGAAGGAAAAGCGTTGGGTCTTGCCTCATGGAATATTTTCCAGCAGTTAAAGATCCGGTACACACTCCATGTACTGAGAAACAGGGAATATCCGCTTGCATGCCTTGCGGGACATCTGGACGGGGTCATCCACAGCAACGGCGACGTTTCGATCTGCGAATTGAGGAAACCTTTCGGGAACCTAAAGGACGCGGGAATGGATTTCCGGAAGGTCTGGTGGTCGGAGGCGGGGAACGGCATGAGGGAATCCGCCAAAAGCTGCTGCTGCATCCACGGGTGCAACATGCTTTCGAACATGCAATACCATGAACCCACGTTGAAAAAAATATTGCTGGGCACAGGTTCCTTTTGAAGAAAAAAATCCTCATCCTCAACGACAGGTTCCCCATCAGGAACACCCTGATCAACCTGGGTGACCGGGCCATGGTTTCCGGGTTGTACCGGGCCGTGGAAGAAAACCTGGGGTATGAAATCGTTTCCGGCGGGTGCAAGAATTTCCCCTACTACGATATCCGCCGGTACGAAAAAGAGAGGGCCGGGAATGACGTGGAGGGCGTATTCGCGAAATGGTTCGATGAGACGACGGAGGCGGCACGGCAAAGCGTAAATATCGAAAAAGGGATCTCCGATTTTCTCGACGGCAACATCCTGTTCCGCAACCGGTTCTTTCAACGGATCGACGGGAAGGTGAGGGACCGTTATTCCCGCGGGCTGATGGAAACGTTCAAGCCGTATCTTTTGAGGAAATACCATGCCCGCCGGTTTGTGGAGATGATCGATTCCGTGGACTGCGTCCTGTTCAACGGCACCGCTATCGTCGCGGACCGCTTCTCCTCCTACCTGCCCGCCATCCTCTTCGAGTGCTACCTTGCAAAGCGGTTGGGGAAAAAGGTATTCACCATAAACCAGACCATCGACATCGAGGAACCCCTCACCGCTGAGATGGTTTCCCACGTTTACGGCTCGCTCGACCTTCACCTGACGCGCGAGCCGTTTTCGTACGACGCGCTCCTGAGGCTCGGAGTCGACAAGGAGAAATCGATCTCCTCGTGCGATGCGGCCTTCGCGGCGGATTACCGGGCGGCGGATCCGGCACCTCGAATCCCGGAAAAGGAAATGCCTGGAACGGATGCGGCGGGGCTGGTGATCCGGGGAGACCGGAATGTCGATTTCGATACGTGGGCGCGCATCATCGACCATCTCCGGGAGGCGAGGGGGAAGAAGGTGATCCTTGCCTTTTCCTGCATCACCCAGGACGGGCACGTCTACGACGAGCTGGCAAAACGGTGCGACATTGCAAGACTTTCCTGTTTCTACGATTACACGGAACTGACCCGTCTGCTCGAGAAGTGCGACTACCTCATCTCGGACAGATACCATGCGCTGATATTCGCCATCCACGCCGCGACCCCCGTGATTCCCATCAACCCGGCATTCAATACGATCAAGACGGAGGGGCTGTTCCGCCTGATCGATTACCCCGTCGGCGTCCTGCCTCCGGTGGGCAGGGAAACGTACGACCAGGTGTTGCGGGCGATTCAATATGTCGAGGAACACGGCGGCAGGCTGAAGGAGATCCTCTCAAAGGCAAGCGTGGATTTGAAAAACAAATTCGCGGAAGATATCAGGGAAATATCCCGCAAGATGCGGGATGGCGAAACGGCACCCGTCCCTCCCTCGTGAAAAGGCGGGAAGCAAGGAAGATGGTCGGGACGGCCGGATTCGACCGGCTCGCGCTCGCACATCCATGTGCTCGCTCCGCCGGCGGCCGCGGCGCCTGTCGCGGCCATCCCTGGCCGCTTTTCCTCCTGTTCGTCGGCGGCGCCTTGGGTTCGAATCCGGGGTACCGGCTTGAGAAAAAACTGGTCGGGACGGCCGGATTCGAACCGGCGGCCCTCTGCTCCCAAATCCCCTCAAGCCGAAATCGCCTAACCCGTCAAAAGTGACCCACTCGCAACTCGAATTCAAGGTCCTGGACGACGCAGCCGGAGGGAAAGCAATAATCCGATCAGCAGGAGAACGGCGGAGAACCCGATGGCGCCGGGGTTGGGGGCGGCGGCGTCACAGGCCAGTTCCGGGGGCAGCAAGCTGACGAGCAAGGGACCGTTCATACGCCATATTATCGCACCGTAAACCTTGGTTGTTCCGATTTCCCGCAGGGTGTTTAATCACTTGCATGGTCCCATATTTTCCCCAACCGGCGATTCAACTATTCGGGGGAATCACCTTCCACGCGTTCGAAGCGCTCATCGCCCTTGCGGTGATCGTCGGTTGGATGATGGCGGTCGCCCGGTGCCGCAAGACCGCGCTCGACCCGGCCGTCTGCAATGATCTCCTCATTTACGTGGTCCTCTCCGGGTTCGTAGTCGCCCATCTGTACTCCGTCCTCGCTTATTACCCGGGGGAGGTCCGGCAACACCCCCTGATTCTCCTGAAATTTTGGGAGAACATCAGCTCGTTCGGCGGGATCGTCGGCGGAGTCATCGGCCTCTGGATCTACTTCCGGGTAAAGGGGCGACGGATCGCCGCCACGGATCGATGGAGATACCTGGATGCGATTTCGTACGCGTTCCCTTTCGCATGGGCGATCGGTCGGCTGGGGTGCGCCTTGGCGCACGACCATCCGGGCACAGTCACGACGTTCCCGCTGGGCGTGAGCCTCGCAACTCACGAGGCCCGCACCTACATTCGCTACTTCTACGGGGCTGCGGACCGTTTGTCGGAGCTGCCGGAAATGGAGCAATTGGGGGAGTTGGCGTTCAATGACCTGGGGTGGTACGAGTTTCTGTACACGGCCCTGGTAATCATGCCCTTATTCCTCGTGCTGGACCGGAAAACGCGGCAACCAGGTTTCTTCCTTATCGCCTTTCTGCTTCTTTACGTCCCTGCGCGTTTCCTGCTGGATTTCCTTCGCCTTGCAGATGCACGGTACGCGGGGTTGACCCCCGCCCAGTACGCAGGAGCAGCCGTGTTTCTTGCGTCCGCCTGCTTCGCGTTGCGCCGTGGGATTTTCTTGAAAGGTTCTCTTCAACATTGAGTGGGTAACGGGATGTTGATCTTGCCGGCGACGAGGCAGATCACGGTGCGCAGATACTCGAAGGATTTAAAGCCGTACGTCCGCTTCATCGCCGTTTTGATCTTGCTGTTCAGCCCCCCGACGATTCCCGTCGTGATTCGGCTATCGACGAACTGAAGGATCCCCTCCCAGTGATGCTTGATCGTCTTTGCCGCCCCGATCACCGGGTCCAGACGACTGTGCGTCGCCCGGAAGTACCACCGCTTCAGGAACGCCTCGGCTTCCAGGCGAGAAACGGGTAACCGGAAACTTCGAATGTCCGGGCGTTCTTTTCTCCTTTTGCCCCGCCGAAGGTATCGACAGGAGCCCCGATCTCGATCTCGATAAACCCGGCTTCCTTGAGCATCCTTTCCCAGCCTGCGCACGGCAGGCCCCCGGCGATTCAGTCCGTCCAGAGGTCGATGTTGCGAATCACCGCCTCCGGGATCGGCTTGCCGTTGGCGATATCAGCGAACTGAAGTCTTCCACCGGGGCGGAGCACCCGCCGGATCTCCGAGAATATCCGCCTTTTGTCGGCGCAAAGGTTGATCACGCCGTTGCCGATCACCACATCCGCCCATCCATCCTCGACCGGAAGGTCCTCGATCAACCCTTCCCGAAACTCCACATGGTTCAGGCCCATCTCCGCCGCAGCTCCCCGGGCCTTGACGAGCATCTCCCGAGTCATGTCCACTCCGACGACATTCCCTTTGGGACCCACCTGCATGGCCGCCACGAAACAGTCGAATCCTCCCCCCGAACCGAAATCCACCACCCGCTCCCCTTCCGACAGGGAGCGCAGGGAAAAGGGATTTGCCACACCGGCGAAGGACTCGATAGCCAACTCCGGAAAGGATGCGGTGAGGTGTTCGTCATACCCAAGCCTTGCCGCGAGCGGGCGCCCCGTGTGGAAATGAAAACTGCCGCGAGGGTTTGCAGCCAACTCGCGGTACTTCTCCTTCACCTGCTCGCGCAAGGTGTCGGCGTCCACCATGACCTCGAAATCCATGACCCCCTCCGGTCTGCTCCCCCTCCGGAACGGTGAAGCCTCTGGTCGATTCGTTCCTGGTCTCCGCGACAACCCTTGTCGTGTCCCATTCGGTTATTCCGCCATCCAACGCCGCCCGCTGCGCGTGCGGTTGCTTGCCACCGTCGCGTCCTCAAAAGATCAAAACTCCCATGTGAATAAGATTCGGCCACGAGCGGGGATGGTTCCATTTAAATGGGAAAAAACTGGTCGGGACGGCCGGATTCGAACCGGCGGCCCTCTGCTCCCAAAGCCCCTAAAGGGGAATCAGGCTAAACCCTCAAAAGAACGCATCACTTCGATTCTGAACGAGTTATCCGCCTATGCCAAATATACAAAATTTCCGGAATTCGCCCACTTTTTAAACTTACTGGTCGCATTTTGGTCGCAAATCTCTGAAAGCGATATCTCCGAAGATCCCTGCAATTCGGAGGAAGAGCGATGAACTCAACCTCCGGAAGATCGCTCGGTGTGTACCCGATCAAGAAGGGACTCGCGGAGGAAATGGGGGCGAGGGATCTCCACGGTAGAGGGTTCGGATTCAGCCGATTTACCGATCTTGGGCTGAACATTGCGTATTCCGGTGAACCTGACCAGCGATTCCGATCGAACCTGACCAGCGATTCCGACGCAAGCTGACCGGCGGTCGGAGCGTGAGCGACGCGGTTGGTTTCTTCTTACGTCAGGTTTTGGTTTCGGTCAACGGATCTTTGGTGGTAGCTCTTCGTTTCCGCATGGACTCTCCCTTCATTTTGATCTTGTGGGCGTTGTGAACGAGGCGATCGAGAATGGCGTCGGCGACGGTTCCGTCACCGATCATCTCGTGCCAGTTCTCTATCGGAAGCTGGCTGGTGATCATCGTGGAACGATTGATATGGCGGTCGTCCATGATCTCGAGCAGATCGCGGCGCTGTTCGTCGTTCAGGGGGGCCAACCCCCAGTCGTCGATGACGAGCACGTCGGCCTTGGCCAGTGCGGTGAGGAACTTCAGGTGCCTTCCCTCGCCCTTGGCCTGCAGGATCTCGGAGAACAGCCGGGGAGCTCTGCGGTAGACGACGTGGAACCCGTCTCGGCACGCCTTCTGGCCGAGAGCGCAGGCGAGATAGGTCTTGCCGGTCCCGGTGGGGCCGACGATCAGGACGTTATCGTGGTGTCGCGGGGGGACATGATGATTTTCTCCGTATTGGAGTCAGGAAGGATATCTGTTCCACGTTCACCTCCCGGCTCCCTGCGCCAGGCCGGCAGAAAACTTCATCGGAAATAGCGACAGCCGACGAGGCATCACAGAGGTTGGTTGCGGATTGCCGCCACGGTGCGTCGGAATACGGATAAATCTTAATTTATATCTTGTAACGATTCGTTTTCCCGTCAAGGAACATTTTTGTTCCGGCGCCCGCCGACCAGTGGGTAACATGCCCGTCGTTCCGCTTTCCATGTTTTTTAAACGATGTACCGCTGCTGCCGATCCGGATGTAATAAACTTATATATATTTGCAAGGTATATACCGCGTCGAAAGCGGTAATGCAAAACCCATTTTTAAACACCAAAAAGAAGTTGTTTGCACCGGATTTTCCGTCCGTTCGGGTGCTTCCGTGAAAAATACCTTGTGATTTTGATAACTTTCCTGGAAGCAGGTAATACTCAGGCGATCCGAATCACCCCTTCCACCATGAGCAACAAACGAGATTCGGCTGCAATCAACAGATGTACCTAAATGGCGTTTTTTTGTTGAAATTATATAAAACATGTTTATATTATTTACCCGCACCTGTGATCCATCATCCTTCGCGGTTCGGTATGCATCGCAAGTGATCCGTTTTCACCATACCGCTTTTCGAAAAGGAGGTGCGCCGCATGGGAATTTCACGAAGGGAGTTTTTCAAACTCTCGGGCGCCGGCATGGCAGCGAGCGCGTTCGGGCTCTCCCTGGCCCCGATGGAGGCGAAGGCCCAGGACCTGCCGATCCGTTACGCGAAGGAGTCCACGACCATCTGCCCCTACTGCTCGGTCGGATGCGGAATGATCCTTCACACCCTGAACGGGAGCATCATCAACGTCGAGGGGGACCCGGACCACCCGATCAACGAGGGGTCCCTCTGCCCGAAAGGTTCCTCGGTCCTCCAGCTCCGTGACAACGCCGCGCGGCTCACCACGCCGCTTTACCGGGCCCCGGGCGCCAAGGAATGGAAAGAGGTGAGTTGGGACGAGGCGCTCGACGGAATTGCCCGGAAGGTGAAGGGCACCCGGGACAAGACCTTCGTCGCAAAGAGCAAGATCAAGGTCAAGGAGAAGGTGGGCGACAAAGAGGTGGAGAAGGAGATCGAGGCGGTCGTCAACCGGACGATGGGGATCGCCCACGTCGGCAGCGCCGCCCTGGACAACGAGGAGTGCTATCTCCTCCAGAAGATGATGAGGGGGTTGGGCCTGGTCGCCATCGAGCACCAGGCGCGAATATGACACAGCGCCACTGTAGCGGCTCTGGCAGAGTCGTTCGGACGAGGCGCGATGACGAATCACTGGATCGACGTAAAGAACGCTGACGTAGTGCTCATCATGGGGGCCAACCCGGCGGAGAACCACCCGGTCGCCTTCCGGTGGATCCTCAAGGCCAAGGATGCAGGCGGCAAGATCATCGTCGTCGACCCGCGCTTCACGCGGAGCGCGGCGAAGGCGGACATTTACGCGCCCCTGCGCTCGGGAACCGACATCGCCTTCCTGGGCGGGATGATCCACTACATCCTCCGGAACAAGCTCTACCAGGAGACGGCGGTCAGGAAGTACACCAACGCGAGCTACCTGGTGAACGCGAACTACAAGGGGCCGGGGGAGCTTGCCGGGCTCTTCTCGGGCTACGATTCCAGGAAGCGCGCCTACGACCCGAAAGCGTGGACGTTCCAGAAGGACCAGGACGACAAGGTGGTGAAGGACGACACGCTTTCGAACCCCCGTTGCGTATTCCAGCTGATGAAGAAGCACTACGCCCGTTACACCCCGGAAATGGTCTCGAGCATCACGGGAACGCCCAAGGACGTGCTGCTCAAGGTCT
>JAJZRM010000018.1 GCA_021802685.1 Deltaproteobacteria bacterium
CTCCACCAGGCTACCCACCAGGTCGTGCCGCTTTTTCAGAAGGACGTAGATGTACGCCCAGGAGGAGCGCGACAGTTTCCTCAGCCGGACCAGCCGGTTGTACAACCATGCCAGGTAACCGGCGATCGCGGCGACGGCGGCGAGACCCGCCAGGGCGGCGGTCATGGCCGGCACCGGTTATTCGTCCGCATCGTCCAGGGCGATTTCGGGGGCATGCGTCTTGAATTGGACCCAGGCGCCCCGGAGGATCGAGAGGATGGCGAGGGCCATGAAGACGGCGGCGATGGGCCGGTTGAAGAAGATGACC
The DNA here is from genome assembly GCA_021802685.1 of Deltaproteobacteria bacterium. Taxonomy (GTDB): domain Bacteria; phylum Desulfobacterota; class Deferrimicrobia; order Deferrimicrobiales; family Deferrimicrobiaceae; genus UBA2219. The sequence continues at coordinate 308 of JAJZRM010000018.1, forward strand.
GGAGATCCCTGGGAAAGGAGCAGCGACTGCTGCAGGGAGGTTTCGAGCATGGGGGCGAGGACGGTCGCGAGCACCATGGGCGCGATGGGGAAGCTCAGCTTGCGCATCAGGTAGCCGATCACTCCGAAGATCAGGGCGACCCAGACGTCGAAGACCAGGAACCGGATGCCGTAGGCGCCGATGATGCAGAAGAGGGCGATGAGCGGGCCCAGGATGGGGAAGGGAACGAGGGCGATCCGGGCCCACCAGCCGACCAGCGGCAGGTTGAGGAAGAGCAGGATCACGTTCCCGATATACATGCTGGCGATGACCGCCCAGACGAACTTCGGGTTCTGCTGGAAAAGCATCGGCCCCGGCTGGAGCCCGTACATCATGAGGCCTCCCAGGAGCACGGCGAGGGGGGGACCCGTCGGGAGGCCGAAGGCGAAGAGCGGGATGAAGCCGCTGGTGGAGGTGGCGTTGTTCGCCGCTTCCGGCGCCGCCACGCCCTCGATCGCCCCTTTGCCGAACGTTTCGGGATGCCTGGAAAACCGCTTCTCCGCGTCGTAGGCGATGAAGGTCGTCACCGCGGGGGAGCATCCCGGCAGCAGCCCCAGGAAGAAGCCGATCCCGGAGGCGCGGAGCATGGCGCCGAAGCTCCGCTTGATGTCCTCCCAGGTCGGCATCCATCCCTTGATCCTGGATTCGTAGATGAGGGCCGCCGAGCGCTCGACGTTGATCATCACCTCGCTGATGGCGAACAGGCCGACGATGATGCTGATGAAGTTCAGCCCGGCCATGAGGTCGACCCAGCCGAAGGTCAGGCGGGCGGCTCCGGTGAGGGGGTTCTGGCCGATGAGGGAGGCCAGGAGGCCGAGAGACATGGCGATGAGCCCTTTCAGGAGCGCGCGGCCGGAAAGGCTGATGATGAGGCTCAGGCTCATGAACATGAGGGCGAAATATTCCGGCGGCCCGAACGCGAGGGCCACGTTCGACAGGATCGGCGCGAAGAGCGTAAGCCCGACGATCCCGATGGTCCCCGCGACGAAGGACGCGATGGCGCAGATCCCCAGGGCCGGTCCCGCCCGTCCCTGCTTGGCCATCTCGTAGCCGTCGATCGCGGTGGGCACGGAGGACGCTTCGCCGGGGATGTTGACCACGATGGCGGTCGTGGAGCCGCCGTACATGGCCCCGTAATAAATGGCCGCCATCATGATGATCCCGGAGGTCGGCGGGATCATCGTGGTGATGGGCAGCAGGATCGCGATCCCCGCGGAGGGGCCGATTCCCGGCAGGACGCCGATGAGCGTGCCCACGAGGCAGCCGACGAACGCCCAGAAGAGGTTCGTCCACGAAAGGGCATCGGCGAATCCCTGCATCAGGAAATCGAGAGAGAATCCCATCGCCGCCCTATCGTTCCAGGAGCCCCATGGGGAATGGGAGCTCGAGGAATTTCATGAAAAGGTAATAGACGACCAGCGCGGAAACCCCGCCCGCGACGAGCGCGCCGATGGTCCGTTTCCGGTCGATGTACCAGATCGTCGCGGAGATGTAAAGGAAAGTGGCGATGGGCATCCCGAGGACGTCGATGAGGATGACGAAAAGGGCCAGCAGGAGGAAGTTCGCGGCGATCCGAACGAACCCGTCCCGGCCGGGCCAATGGATCTCCGGCGCCGGCCCGCGGAAGCGCCACGACTTGACGGCGAGGCCGAGGCCGCCGGCGAGCGTCATGAAGCCGACCGCGTAGGGAAGGGTGCGGGGCGGCAGCCGTTCCTCGACGTCCCCCCGGATCTGCGACGCGGCGTAGACCACCACCGCCCCCAGGAGCGCGATGAAACAGCCCGCGTAGATGTCGCCCTTCCGCTGGCTCATCATCGCGCTCTCGAGGCGGCCTTCCCCTTTTCCCGGCTTACTTCTTCTTCAGTCCGGCGGCGAGCTCCGTGTAGATCGCCGTCATCTTCTTCATGTAGGCCTTCGTTTCCTCGTGGCCCATGGCCTGGGGGACGAAGCCGCCCTTGCGCTGCTCTTCCTGGAATTCCGGCCTCGTCGCTATATTCATGAACGCCGCCTCGAGCGTCTTGATGACGTTGGGAGGCGTGTTGGGAGGGACGGCCACCCCGCGGAAGACCTCTTCCACCATGTCGATCCCCTGCTCCTTGAGGGTCTTCACGTCCTTGAATCCGGGGAACCGCTTATCGGTGGCGAACCCGAGAACCCGCAACTTGTCCCGGAACCGGGTGAGGTCGTCCGATGCGCCGAAGACGGCCGTGACATGGCCCCCGAGGAAGGACGTCATCTGGGGGGCCGCGCCGGTATAGGGGACGTAGGTGAGTTTGGTGCCGGTCAGCTTCTCGAACCGCAACGTGGCCATGTGGTAGCCCGTGAAGGAGCCCGAACCGCCGACGCTGACCGCGCCGGGATTCTTCTTCGCGAAATCGATCAGGTCCTGGAGGGTCTTGTACGGGCTGTTTTCGAGGACCGCGATCGCCAACGGCGTGCTGTGGAAGATGAAGACGGGATTGATCTGTTCCATCTTGTAGCCGACGTCCTGCTGAAGGGGCTGGAGGATGACATGGGGGATATTGAAGCCCGCGACGGTATACCCGTCGGCCTTGGCCTTGGTGATCTCCCTCCATCCGAGGGCTCCCCCTCCTCCGACCTTGTAGTCGATGATCACTTTCTGGCCGAGGATCTTCTCGAGCAGCGGCTGCTGCCGCCGCGCTTCGCGGTCGGACTGCCCGCCCGGGTCGAAGCAGACCATGTACGTGATCTGCCGGGTGGGATACGGCTTTTCCTGGCTCCAGGCGGAGCGGGACCCCCAGGCGGCTCCAAGAACGAACAGACCGAGCAATGCGACACCCGTGACGACCTGGTACCTTTTCATCGGCGTCTCCCTTCGCTCCACGTAGTTATACGGTGAAAAGTGAAATGCGTTCGATGACATGTCGTGGTCCGAAAACTTTATTCCGTCTCCCCGGGCAAGTCAACGGCGCGCGGCCGCGCGAAGTCAACGGGCAGGCGCGCTTCCTCCACGGTCGTCCCGCCAATATGGGAACCACGCCAGCGCGACCATGGCCACCGAGATGTCCGCCTTTTTCGGACGGATCTCGCACTTCTCCAGTTCTTCCGAAAGGGGATCGGCCCCCGCCCCGACCTCCGCCGTCTCCTGTTCCATCAGCGCCTGCATCTCTTCGAGCTGCTTCCGCAGCGCCAGGAGGTTTTCCTCGGCCCGGGCGACGTCCTGCGACTCCTTGAGCGTCCGGCCCGCCCCGCGGGCGGTGGTCGCCGCCCGGCCGAGCGTGGACCGGCTCATGGCCTTGCGTCCCGTCAACGCCGTCAGGATGGCGGCCCCGAAGGAGATGGCGGTCTGCAGCTTCTGCTGCCCCGCCTCGGCCTTTTCCCGTTCCACGGTCTGTCCGGCGCGCCGGATCCTGTCCTGCAGGGCGGCGATCTTGGGGGCGTACTTCTGCCGCAGGCGTTCCACCTGCCGGTCCCGCTTCTCCCTGCCGGCCTGTTTCAGGCGGATGCGGAAATCGCGTTCCGGTTCCCCGGCCTCGGACAGCATGCCGGTGGCCGGGCTTTTCAGCAGGTCGAGCTTCCCGTTCCGATAGATCCACTCCTTGAAGGCGTTGCCCCATACGGGATAGCTCTTCCCTTCGGTCCCGGCCCCGGGCGGCTCGCCGAAGGTGGCGTCGGGGGCGTGCGGGAACTTCTCGAGGTCGTCCTCCCGCAACTCCTCCTCCCGGGCTTCTCCCCAGTCGATTCCCGCGGGGGTTTCCGTGAAGTCGGCCAGAAGGCATACGTTCCGCCGGGCGGCGACCCCGACCTTCGCGCTGGTGTAGTAGACGGTTCCCATTCCCAGGAGCGTCGGTTCGTAGTGGAGGGTCGCCCCTTCCGGCTGCGGGGCGCGCACCGGGAGAAAGACCTGGGGGATTTGAGGAGGGGTCGCGGGACGCGCGGAGGCGCCCGCAAGCCCCCTCGCTTTCGCGGCGGGAGCCGGAGCGGAGGCCGGGGCCGCGGAGTCCGCCGGCGGCGGGCCTTGCGGCGCGGCCTCGGCGCGCGACGATTTGACCGGGTCCATCAGCCGCTTGATCTGGGCGCGCGTCAGCGGTCCGCGCAGGTACGACATCGCCCACCGGGACTGGAAGACGACCGGCGCGTCCTCGTGGACGTTGTTCATCAGGAACACCCGCTGGCCGAGGCCGGAGAGGATCCGCTCCATCGACTTGCGGTCGAACCGGCCCGCGCCGCCGGAGGCCGCCCCTTCCAGCCCGTCGAGCACGCGTTCCTTGTCCCGTTCCGTCTGAAGGCGTCCGAGGAACCAGGTCCCCGTGTTGGAAAGCCCCTTGTAATCGAGGTCCACCGGGTTCTGGGTGGCCAGGACGATCCCCAGCCCGAACGCGCGGGCCTGTTTCAGCAGCGTCAGCAGGGGAGCTTTCGATGGAGGGTTGGCCACGGGAGGGAAGTAACCGAAGATCTCGTCCATGTAGAAAAGCGCCCGCAGGCTGGCCGTGCCCGGCTGGGAACGCATCCACCCCAGTATCTGGGTGAGGAGAAGGGTTACGAAGAACATCCGTTCGGCGTCGTTCAGGTGGGCGATGGAGAAGATCGACACCCTCGGCTTGCCGTCCGCCGCGTGGAGAATCCGTCCGATGTCCAGCGGCTCGCCCTCGAGCCAGGCCGAAAATCCGGGCGCCGCCAGGAGGTTGTTGATCCTCATCGCGAGCGCGAACCGGTCCTTGGAGGGGAAGAACGATTCGAGGTCGAAGACGCCGATGCGGGCCACCGGGGGAGACTGGACCGCCTGGATGAAGCCGGCGAGGTCGAAGCGCTGCCGCCGCTTCCAGGCGTGGTCGAGGATGGTGGAAAGGAGGATGTGCTCCCGGCTCCGGATCGGGTCGGCCTCGACCCCCACGAAGTTCAGCAGGCCGGTCACCGTGGCGCCGATCCGCTCCCCCAGCAGCTCGTTGTCCTCCACGACGGATTTTCCCGGACAGGCGAACGATTCCAGGATGGACACCGGGATCCCGGCGGCGCTTCCCGGCGTGTACACGGCGAACTCGGCGGCCCCCCGGAGCTTGCGGATCCGCTCGCCGTCCTGGCCCCAGTCCGCCAGCCCCTTCTTCCAGAGGGCGGCCTGCGAGGCGGCGTACGAAGCGGGGGAAACCCCTTTCCTCCGCGCGTCCTCCTCGTTGATCCAGGGAAGGAAATCGCCGTCCCGGAGGTCGGGGAACGTCAGCAGCAGGTTGGACAGGTCCCCCTTGGGGTCGACGACGATGGCGGGGATGGCGTCGATCGCCGCCTCTTCCAGCAGGGCGACGCACAACCCCGTCTTGCCGCTCCCCGTCATCCCCACGCAGACCGCGTGGGTCACGAGGTCCCGGGAATCGTAGAGGACCGGTGCGTTCCCGGGGGCGTTTTTCTCCAGGTCGAATTCGCGTCCGAGGTAGAAGACCCCCAGCTTCTCGAAATCGTTCACGTTCACCCCCTGCGGCGGGACGGGATGGATACCACTTTACCGGCGGCCGTCGATCAGGGGAAACGTTTTTCCGTAGATGTACTGCCGCGCCCGCACGAGGAAGTCGTGGGGAAACCCCAGGTCCACACGGCTCACCGCGTCGAGGGCGTCCAGTTGCGGCGGAACGAGGGAAAGGTCCAGGCAACCGAGGTTGTCCTTCAACTGGGCGAGCGTCCGGGCGCCGAGAATCGGCACGATCTCCCCGAAAGGCCGCTGCCGGACCCAGGCCAGCGCCACCTGGGACGCGGACCGGCCGGACTCCTTCGCGACCGCGTCCGCCGCCTCCGCGATGCGGACGTTCCGTTCGGTCACGTTCACCGCCGCCCAATCCTCGTCCTTGGCGTATCTCGCCCCCGCCGGACGATCCTTCGGGGATTTGTATTTCCCCGAGAGGACGCCTCCTCCGAGAACCCCCCAGGGAGTGACCGTGAGGTTCAACGATTCGGCCATCGGCAGCAGGTCGCGCTCGGGGGTCCGGTCCGCCAGGCCGTACTGGATCTGGAGGGCGGCGAAGGGAGACCACCCTTTCAGCGAGGCCAGCGTGTTCGCCTGCGAGACGATCCACGCGGGGGCGTCGGAGATCCCTACGTAGAGGACCTTCCCCGCCCGCACGGCGTCGTCCAGCGCCCGCATCGTCTCCTCTACCGGCGTCAAGGCGTCGTAGGCGTGCGCCCAGAGGAGGTCGATGTACTCCGTGTCGAGCCGCTTCAGGCTCGCCTCGAGGGATTGCACGAGGTTCTTTCGGTGGTTGCCGCCTCCGTTGGGGTCGTCGGGGGACATGTTCAGGGTGTACTTCGTGGCGAGGACGAAATGTTCCCGGCGTCCTTTCAGGAACTCGCCCGTGAACTTTTCGCTCGTTCCTCCGGTGTACAGGTTGGCGGTGTCGATGAAGTTCCCCCCGGCCTCCGCGAACGCCTCGAAGATCTTGCGGCTTTCCTCCCTGGAGGCTCCCCAGCCCCACTCCTCTCCGAACGTCATCGTTCCCAGGCACAGCTCCGAGACCCGCAACCCCGTGTTGCCCAGTAGCTTGTACCGCATCGCGGACACCTCCTTCGGATGGTTCCAGGCGATCATGTGAACGGGTTTAAGATGGCGAAAGAACCCGGCGGGTCTCCGGTTGAACCGCCGTGCCCCCCGTCATTCCCCGAACCGTTCGTCGTAATCCGTCCCGCTCCGGAGCGCCTCCTCTTCGATGCGGATCCGCTGCCGCAACACGGCGAGGTTCGCCAGGGAGAAGAGGACCAAGGTCGCGGGCGCGCGCATCAGCAGCGGGAGGATGAGGAACTCCAGCACGATGACGAGGTAGTTCGGGTGGCGCAGGAAACGGTATGGGCCGCGGCGGACGGCCCTTGCGCCGGGAACGACGATCACCCGCGTGGTCCAGTACTCCCCGAGCGATGCGATCGTCCAGTACCGCAGGGCGGTCACTGCGGCAAACGCCGCGAGGCAGGCCGCCGTCCTTCCGTCGAGGGGAATCCTCCACGGGTGCGACTCCCACGCAAGGGCGGCAAGAAAAAGCGCGTGCAGCGCCACCATCGCGCGGTAGGTGTCCGGCCGGGATTCCGTTCCCCCGCGCGCCAGACGGCGCCGCCGGTTCCGGTGCGACAGCCGCAGCTCGAGGAGACGCTGCGCGCAGACGGCCGGCACCACCCATGCCGCGGAAAAGTCCATGGTACGATAATAAGGATGTTTCCCGCCTTGTGGCCAGACGTTCCGGTATCCGGATGAGGAGCCCCGCTTTCCTTAATGAAAACATTTCTCGCGATTGTCCTGCTCCTGCCGCTCTCGTTGCAGGCGGCGGCCGGAGAAATCCGCGGCACATGCGAGGTCCGGTTCGTCGGCACTTCCTCCCTGCATGACTTCTCCGGGACCGGCCGCTGCCTTCCGTTTTCCGCTCCCCTGGTCCGGACGCCGGAGGGCGGGACCGTTCTCCCGGCGGTGGAGCTGGAGGTGCCCGTGGCGGAGATGAAGACGGGGATCGACTCCAGGGACGCGAAGATGCGGGAGATGTTCCATGCCGACCGGCATCCCAGGATCCGCGCCGAGGCGCGGGGCATCGACGCCGACGCCCTCCGCGGGAGGATGCGGGCGGACCGCGAGGGGAAGGCGCCCATCGGAATCGCCCTGGGCATCAACGGCGTGGAGCGGACGATCCAGGCGACGGCGGGCAACCTGAAGGAAGAGGGGAACCGGGTCCTCTTCGAGATCGAGTTCCCCGTCTCCCTGAAGGAGTTCGGCCTTTCGCCCCCGACGGTCCTCGGGATCATCCGCGTGGGCGACCGGGTCGCCGTGAAAGGGACCTTCGCCCTGGAAGTCTCGGAGGACCCGCGTTGACCGCCTGGATCCACCGGATCGACACCCTGCTGCCGGACTTCTCCTTCGCCCAGGAAGATGCGATGGCGAAGATGCGGGAATGGGCCCGGGACGACCGGGAGAGGCGGCTGGTGCGGGCCGTCTACAGGAACTCGGGGATCGAACGCCGCCACTCCGTTCTGCGCAACTATGACGGGGAAGGGGAGGGCGCCTTCTTCCGGCGCGGCGCCGACGGCTGCCTGCGGGGCCCCGGAACCGCCGCCCGCAACGACCTGTTCGCCGCCGAGTCCAAGGCGATGTCCGTCGCCCTGGCGCGCAAGACCCTCGAAAACAGCCCGGGATTCCTCCCCGCCGACGTGACCCACGTCGTCACCGTGTCGTGCACCGGTTTCTACAACCCCGGCCCGGACTACTTCATCGTGCGGGAACTCGGGTTGCCCGGCGCGACGCAGCGGTACCACCTCGGTTTCATGGGGTGTTACGCCGCCTTCCCCGCCCTGCGGATGGCGGCGCAGTTCTGCGGTGCGGATCCCGGCGCCGTGGTCCTCGTCATGTGCCTGGAACTCTGCACGCTGCACCTGCAGCTGAACGGGTCGGAAGACAACCTGCTGGCGAACTCCCTCTTCGCCGACGGCGCGGCGGCGGCGCTCGTTTCCGCCCGGGAGCCCGGGCCGGGAACGCGCGCATACCGCATCGGGGGGTTCCGGTCGGCCCTCGTGCCGGCCGGGGAGCAGGACATGGCGTGGCGCATCGGCGACCAGGGATTCGACATCGCCCTGTCGAGCTACGTGCCGAAGATCATCGGCGGGAACATCCGCGGACTGGTGGAGCCCGCCCTCGAGGCGGAAGGGATATCCTTTCCGGACATCGACACCTGGGCGGTCCACCCGGGGGGGAAGGCCATCGTCGACCAGGTGCAGAGGACCCTGGATCTCTCCGCGGAGCAGGTGGGCGCGTCCCGCGAGGTACTGCGGCGGTGCGGGAACATGAGCAGCGCCACCATCCTCTTCGTTCTCGAGGAGATCCTGCGCCGTCCCGCAGGAAAGCCGCGGGAGCGGGTGTGCGCCGTCGCCTTCGGCCCGGGGCTCACCGTGGAGACGGCGGTCCTGACGGCCGCCGCGCCTCCATGAGGCTCTCCGTCGCCACGAATTTCGACCCGCTGCTCGTCGAGGCGCTCCGTCCGTTCCCGGTCGTCGAGCTGTTCGGGAAGCTGCGGGAAGACGCCGTGGGCGGCGGCAGGGCGCCGTACCAGCTGGCCCCCGTATCCCGGAAACGCCTTGCGGAACACGTGCTGGACGCCCGCCGGGCCGGTATCGGCTTCAACTACCTCCTGAACGCCGCCTGCCTCGGCAACCGGGAGATCACCCGCGCGGGGCAGTCCGAAATCGAGGAGTTGTGTTCCTGGCTCCGCGAGATCGGGGTGGAATCGGTCACCGTCTCTTCCCCCCTGCTGTTGCGGCTGATCAAGAGACGCTTCCCCGGGCTCAAGGTGCGGATCTCCGTTTTCGGGGGCGTCGACCGGGTGCGCAAGGCGCAGATGTGGGAGGAGCTGGGGGCGGACGGCATCGTCCTCGACAGCATCCTCGTCAACCGGGAGCTGGCCGCCCTGGAGCGGATCCGCAAGGCGGTGCGGTGCGACCTGGAGCTGCTGGTGAACAACAGCTGCCTCTCCGGTTGCGCCTTGTCCCCGGCCCACATGAGCGCGCTTGCCCATGCGGGGCAGTCGTGGCACGGAAACCGGGGCTTTTTCATCGACTGGTGCCTCCTTCGGTGCACGGAGATGAAGCTGCGGGAACCGGTGAACTACCTCCGGTCGGAGTGGATCCGGCCCGAGGACCTGTCGTTGTATGAAGGGATGGGGTACGATTTTTTCAAGGTGGCGGAACGGGACCTGCCCACGCCCGTGATGATGAACCGCGTCCGTGCGTACGCCGCACGGCGGTACGACGGCAACCTCCTCGACCTGGTCCAGCCGTACGCCCTCCAGGGAGTTGCCGGAAACGACCGGTATTACCGGAAAGGGATCGGGTGGTACCTGCGTTTCCTGCTCCGGCCCCTGCTGGTGAACCCCGCAAGGATGCTTCCGCTCAAGCGTCTGGCGGACCTGCGCCACATGACCCTCCCGGTGGAAGGGCCCCCGCCGGTGTTCGTGGACAACCGGGCGCTGGACGGATTCATGGACCGGTTCCGGGAATCGGGGTGCCGGGACCAGGATTGCGAAACGTGCCGCTGGTGCCACGAATTCGCGCGGAAGGCGGTGCGGGTGGATGCGGCGCGGCGCGCGGAGGCGCTCGCGGCGTACGAGGAACTGTTCCGGTCCCTCGACGGCGGGGAGATGTGGCGGTACCTGCCTGCGAGAAAAGGGTAGGCGGGGAATGGGGGAAAGGTTCCCGCTCAAGGCGCGAGACCATGTCGGGACACCGGCGCTGAAGCGGCGGTTCAACGAAGCCCACTTCGAGGAGGCCGCGCCGCGGTACGATTTCGCGGTGAAGGCCATGTCGCTTTGCCGCGACGCCTCCTGGAAGCGGGCCCTCGTGGCCGCCCTTCCGGACCTGCCCGCACCGGCGTGCCTCGACCTGGCGTGCGGTACGGGGGACGTGGCGTTCCTCCTGGGCGCCCGCTATCCCCGGGGGACCGTGGTGGGGGTGGACCTCGTCACCGGGATGCTCCGGCTGGCCGAGGGGCGAAACCGTTATCCCAACGTCCGCTTCGAGGCCGGAGACCTGTGCGCCCTCCCGTTCCCGGACGCCTCCGCCGACGTCGTTACCGGGAGCTATGCGCTGCGCAACGCGCCGGACCTGCGCACCGCCCTCGCGGAGGTCCGCAGGGTCATGAAGGCCGGCGGCGCGGCAGCGTTCCTGGACTTCTCCCGCCCGGAACATCCCCTGCTCCAGCGGGTCCAATACATCCTCCTTCGAGGGTGGTGCGGTCTTTGGGGAACGATATTGCACGGCACCCCGGAGGTGCACGGCTACGTGGCCGAAAGCCTGAATGGGTTCCCGGATCGCCGCCGTTTTGCGGATATCCTCCGGCAGGAGGGATTCTCGATAGTCGCATCCCGCCGATTCTTCCTGGGGATCACGGAGCTGCTGGTGTTGCGAGGTCGGGGAACCCCTCCGAACCGGGAGGGGGTATAATTGAAATGGAGCACGGCGGCCGTCCGTCAACCGAACGCCTATCGAGTTCTCTTGGATGGCGGGGAGGTGTGCCATGGAACTGATCCTGACCGGCGCCGAGCAGACGGTTCTTCGCGAGACGGTGGAGAAGGCCATCGACGACATGTTGATGGAAATCGCCCATACGGATAACCGGAAGTTGCGCGAGCGGCTGAAGGAGCGCGAGGAGATCCTGAAAGGGATTTTCACGAGGCTTCCCGCCGAAGTGCACAGCGCGGCGTAACGAAACCGCGCTGTCCTGCCGGCGCGAAGCCGGCGGGGCCGGCCGGATCCCCGCGGACCGGTGTGCGGCAATGAACCGGGATTCTCCACGGATTCCCGGCCAAGTGCTTCAATTCATAAATACGGTAGCATTCGAGCGCCGCTGCATCCGCCCCAGCTGCGTTGCGCTCCTTGCGCCGTACTTCACAGTACGCCTCAGTCGCGCGCCTTGCCGGATGCGGCGCATCGACGCTCTCGTTGCTTTACCGTATTTATGAACTGAAGCACTAAGTTTCCCTTAATGTTTTTTCCCCACCTGCCGAAAAGTATCCGAGGGATGACGGCGAGATCCCATGCGGTAATCCATCCATCGGGGAAGCGCGCGAATGGACCAGGTTTTGGTCGTCCACGGAGAGGACTCGATTCGGGAGGCGCTGTCTTCCGCCCTCTCCGGTGCGGGGTGCGGCGCCGTCCCGGCCGGGTCGGCGAAAGAGGGGCTTGCGCTGGTGGACGGCACCGCGTTTCCGGTGGCGATGGTCGGTCTCGACCTGCCCGGGATGAGCGGGATCGATTTTCTCTTGGAGGCGAGGAAGCGCCGCCCCGAAATGGAAGTGATCATCGTTCCGGGGCACGCCGCGCTGGAAACCGCCGTTTCGTCCCTTCGCGCCGGCGCGTGCGACTACCTTCCGGCTCCGTTCGGCGATCCGGGCCGCGTGACGGCCGCCGTGGCGAGGGCGATCGACAAAGGCCGCGTCGCCCGGGAGGGGAAGGCGCACCTGGACCGGCTCGTGCAGAAAAACGAGGCCCTCCAGTCCTCGAACCGTTTCCTCGCGGAACAGGTCAAGCGGGACGGGCTCACCGGCCTGTACAACCACAGGTATTTCCAGGAGGTTCTTGCCCGGGAGACGGCCCGCGCGGGAAGGTACAGGCGGATCTTCTCCCTGCTTTTCGCGGACGTCGACCACTTCAAGCGGTACAACGATCTTCATGGGCACCAGGCCGGCGACCAGGCCCTTGCCGTGATCGCGGAGATCCTCCTTCGCTGCGTCCGCAAGTCCGATTTCATCGCCCGCTACGGCGGGGAGGAGTTCGTGATCCTGCTCCCGGAGACTTCCAGGGACAATGCCCGGGTCGTGGCCGAACGGGTCCGGGGGTCGATCGAGGGCCACCCGTTCCCGGGCCGGGAGACCCAGCCGGGCGGCGCGTTGACGGTCAGCATCGGGCTTTCCTCCTTCCCGGAGGACGGCTTGCAGCCGGTCGACCTGATCCGGCGGGCGGATGCCGCCCTTTACTCGGCCAAGCGCGGCGGCGGGAACGCTCACCGGATGGCCGTGTAAGCGTTTCCTTCCCGTCTGAACCGTGCCCGGGGGGTTCCCCGGACCGGCGGTTTTGGGGTACTCTCTCCATAATCATGAATTGAACCGTTCCGGAGGGCAGATGAAGGGCAGGCGGGCCGACGGGCGCCGACCGGGGGATATCCGCCGGATCGAGGCGGCCCTGGGGGTCCAGAAACACGCCGAGGGGTCGGTCCTGTTCTCGATGGGGGAAACCCGCGTCTTGTGCGCGGCCACGGTCGAGGACCGGGTCCCTCCCTTCCTTCGGGGAACGGGGAAAGGGTGGGTCACGGCCGAATACTCGATGTTGCCGCGAGCCACGAACACCCGGGTCGCCCGGGAGGCGCGCACGGGAAAGGTGCAGGGCCGCACCCATGAAATCCAGCGGTTGGTGGGGCGGTCGCTCCGCGCGGTGGTCGACTTCGAGGCGCTCGGCGAACGGACGATCACGATCGATTGCGACGTGCTTCAGGCCGACGGCGGCACCCGCACGGCTTCCATCAACGGAGCGTGGATCGCGCTCCGCCTGGCGTGCCGGAAGCTGCTGGAGGCGGGGGAGGCGCGGCGCGACCCGGTGTTCGGCCGCGTGGCGGCTGTGAGCGTGGGGATCGTCGGCGGACGGGTGCTGGCGGACCTCGACTACTCCGAGGACTCCGCGGCGGAAGTGGACATGAATGTGGTGATGACGGGGGACGGGCGGCTCATCGAGGTCCAGGGAACCGCGGAGCGGGAGCCGTTCTCGCGGGCGCAGCTGGACGCCATGCTCGACGCCGCCGCGGCCGCCGGGAAGAAGATCCTGGCGGCGCAGCGGAGGTGGACGGAGGGAAAAGCGCGATGAAGCTGGTGATCGCCACGAAGAATCGCGGGAAGGTTGTGGAGATCCGGTCCATGTTGGGGCTGGCGGTCCTGAAGAACGTGGAAGTGGCCACCCTGGTCGAGATGCCCCCGGTGGGGGACCCCAGGGAAACCGGGAAGAACTTCGAGGAGAACGCGCGGATCAAGGCGCTCCACTACGCGCAGGCGCTGAAGGTGCTGTGCGTGGCGGACGACTCGGGTCTCTCGGTGGAGGCGCTGGGGGGGATGCCGGGCGTGCGCTCCGCCCGCTACGCCGGCGCCGGGGCGTCGGACGAACAGAACAACGCCCATCTGCTCCACGAGCTGTCGAAGCACCCGAGGCCGTGGAGAGCGGCCTTCGTCTGCGTCGCGGTCGCGGCCTTGCCGGGCCGTGTGGTCGCGCAGGCGACCGGTACAGTGCAGGGGGAGATCCTCCCCTCGGCGCGGGGGCGGGAGGGGTTCGGGTACGACCCCCTGTTCCTGGTCGCCTCCTTCGGGAAGACGATGGCGGAACTTCCGATGGAGACGAAGAACAAGATCAGTCACCGCGGCGAGGCGATGAGGAAGCTGGTCGCGGAGATGAAGAACGCGGGTGTCCTTTCGGGGTGAGCGGGTTCCCGCATCCGCCCCGGAGACGCGAGAGCATGTCGGGACGTAGCGCAGCCTGGTAGCGCATCTGCTTTGGGAGCAGAGGGCCGCCGGTTCGAATCCGGCCGTCCCGACCAGTTTTTCAGGCAGTCGCCCGTTCTTCGAATTCATGCCTTGTCACAATCCAGGCGGGTTCCGTCGATAAGATGTGGATTTCAAGAGTCAGTTGACAAAGGATAGATCATCAATAGACTCGCACTAAGGCTTCGGACCGCCTCACAGGGAGGACCGCCGTTGAGATCTTTCCATGGCAAAGAAGGCACCATCTTGACGGAGGCTGAGATTCAGCGCGTTCTGGACAGGATTGTCGAACGGATCACGGAGCGGTTTCGGCCGGAGAAGATCATTCTCTTCGGGTCTTATGCTCGAGGGACACCGACGGCGGACA
>JAJZRM010000428.1 GCA_021802685.1 Deltaproteobacteria bacterium
GATTCGATCTACGTCTCCTCTTCCGCGTACAAGAAGGTGAAGCGGATCGACCGGTATGGCTACCTGTACGATGTCGCGGGGGACGGCACCCACGGGATCCTCACGCCCGGCGCGCCCGCCGCTTCCGCGCCGGTCGGGGCCGTCCAGGACATCGACATCGACCCGGCCGGGAATCTCTACCTCTTCAACGACTGGAACCAGATCGTCCGCGTCGACAACGGCGTGGTGAACAAGCTGGTGTACGACAACGGTGTAGAGAATTCAGCGGCCCGGTTCAACCTCGCCGTCGTGAACGTCGATCTCCTCTACTTCGTGAACTACCTCGAGAACAGGGTCTATCAAATGATCGGGACGTCGAAATCCGATTACGTGACGGACAATACTCCATTTTCCCCGGCGGAACCGTTCGACCGGTACCACTATCCTCTCCGTGCCCCTTCGAGCATCACATACACCTCCTTGACCACGACAGACTCCCTGGTCTTCGCGGACACGGACAACGATAGGATCATGCGGATTTCCCTTGCCAACGGGAACATCTATTACCTGGTCGCCGACGCGGGCGGCACCCCGTTTTCCGAAGGGGTCGACCCGCTTGCGATGGCGCCTTCGAGACCGAGGGTGGTCGACTACAACCCGATCACGGGGAAGATCTTCTTCGTTGAGGCAGGAGCCAATAAAAGTCGCGTACTCCATATCGACGCGCTTGGGAAGGTCCGGCTATTCGCCGGCACCGGCGTTCTCGGTTTCTCCGGCGACACCGGCCCCGCGACCGCCGCCGGGTTGAACGACCCGCGGGCGATCGCCGTCGACTCCCGCGGCAACGCCTATATCGCGGACTACGGCAACCACGCGGTCCGCATGGTCGTCGGCGGCGCTCTGCCTTAGTGCGAGCGACCATGTGCGGGGCGCATTTACCTTTGAAATCTCCGGGCCTATCCTGAGAGAACGTCGATGGTCTCCATACTGCGATAGAGCACGCCGAGTTTTTCCCACTTGACCCGAAACTGACTTCTCCGCTTCACCTGTGGCTTTGGTCCGGAGACCTGTTCGAGCTTGATCCCCGGATCGTAGTAGACATCCCCCTGTCCAAATGCCACAAGCAACAGAAGGAAATCTGTTCCTTCTCCCAAATTGACCAGACGGCCGTACCGGTACTGCCGCTTGGGATCGGTTCGGCACTCGCTGGGGATATAAGCGGCCCGGTCGTGTTTCCTCTTCCAGTGCTCGATCAGCCCGGCGAAATGCCACACCGCCGCAATTTGATCGTCATCCGTCAGCAGGGTGATTCCCTTCGATATGTCCACGATCATCTTTTTCTCTGCACTATACCCGTCGAGCACCAAGGTCAACCCGGTGCGTGGAGCGCGGGTTCCGACCCGGAATATGCCGCCGACATTCAGTCGATCCGATCGGCCGAGAGTATCCGGGTATCCGAACCGGCGGATAAATGCTTCCACGCCGGCTTCCTTGTAATAGCCCCCTGTCGGTTCGGGAGTCATCAGGGTAACGGGGCTCCCACGGTCAGGGCGGGTGAAGTCAGGTACCCCGTGCTGCTTTACTTCCCATCCCATGAAATCCGGTTCCGCAAAACCGTTCGGTGTGACCCCAAGTTCCGCCTCAAGTGTATATCCGCCGCAATTGCTTGCATTGCATGGAATCCAGGACCCATCGATCCTTAGCCGGTGTGAATCGATCCAGTCCAGAAGGTGTATACGCCTAAGCCGGGAAATCAATGCCTCGCGTGCGGCAACCCTTTCGCCGCCGGCTCCAATCGCGATTTCGAAGAAGACTCCCGCTGCAGGTAGCTCTCCTATGACATCCAGTTCACGAACCACAACGGATTCGGCAGAAGTGGCATAAGCGATTACTTTCCCGTCGTTCCTTATTCCGAGGAAGAGAACCCGGCCCGGGTCCCGACTTGCCATGATTTCGGAAGGGGCCTGTCGGCAACCTTGGAGGAAACCCGACATCCGGACCTCGGGGTATTGCGGATAGAGGATCATCTTTGTTTCTGGTGCGTTGTAGAGCGCACCATCTTCATCCGTCCAGGCCATATCCACCGCAGCCTTGAGGATGGTCCTGGTCAAGGCCTGTTCTGCATGAATCCCTTTATTCGGGATGATATTTATGGCCTCAAACCCGGGACCGAAATACACCTGATTTTTGGAATTATCGTTGGGGGAAAGCCGCTTGACGTAGAGCCTGTTCACGCCGTGCGATGACATGATTTCCGTCAGGCGGGAAAGGTGAAACTCTCGCCGCCTCATGTCTCCGGAATGGTCACGCTTCACCATTCCCTCCCGTTCCACGGAGCTCCATATTTCCTCGACCGGAGCGTATCCATGTTTCCGCCTTTCGGATAACAATGCTTTCCGACATACGGCAAGAGCCCTTTATCGCACACTCCCATACCGTAAGCACACGCCATCCAAGACCCGACAGGGCTTTGATTGCCGCCTTGTCTACTTCACGGTTTCTGTCGATCTTTTTTCGCCAAAACCCTGCATTGGATGAAGGCCACTTGAACAGGGGGCAATGGTGTCCGTGCCAGAAACAGCCATGAACGAGGATAGCTGCCTTGTATCGGGGGAAAACAATGTCGGGTTTGCCGGGAAGTTTCAGGCTGTGCAGGCGGAAGCGAAAACCCTTGGCGAAGAGACCTT
>JAJZRM010000429.1 GCA_021802685.1 Deltaproteobacteria bacterium
CCACCACGGGGGTGTCGCCGAGCATCCGGACGTTCGGACAATCTTTCCAGCAATCCTTTATCGGGCAACCCTTCTCCTCGCACAGCATGCTCATCGCTACGGCGAACTTCGGGTGGCCGTGGAGGACGGCGCGCGCTCCGGTCGCCTCGTAGATCCGCCGGTGGGCGAGCAGTTCGCTCGATGCCGTGATGCCGGTGGTGGAACGGTTGTCCATCGGAACCGGGTCGATGCATCCGGCGAGTTCGTCGAGGGAGGCGGCCGTCTGGGAGATCCAGATCGTGTCCCCGACGCGGTACGAGATGTTGCCGAAGAAGGAGTCGACCAGGCCACGCTCCACGGTGTGCCGGCCGACGGCGCGGATCTCCGAAAGAACCTCTTCCGGATCGTCGAGGGGGCCGGCGCGGAAGGAGAGCCCCTCCGCCGTCAGGGGCAGGAGGAACGTCTCCCGGAAACCCCGGAACGCCTCCGCTTCCCCCGGCAGGACGAAGCCCTCCCGCAGCGCATCCAGCAGGTACTTGACGAAGGCGGCGTGGAAGACGCTGGAGTAGTGGATATACGCCTGTTCGAGCGTCACCGGTCCCGACGCGACGATCCCCACGCCTTCCGCGATCACCCCTTTCCGGTTCGAAAGGAGCGCGGCGATCGCGCCCGCGGGGTCCCCCGCGAGCTCCTCCCTCCGGACGATCGGGATGTCGTGAAGGAACGTCCGCGTCTCCGTGTCCAGGGGGGCGATCGCCTCCGCGCCGGCGTTCGCCCGGCGAAGCAGGTACGAAGCGAAGGGAAGGGACGGCGACGCGGCGACGACCCCCAGGCACGACAGGCGCGACAGGACGTCGGCGGCGAGGCGCGACAGGTCGGGGGCGCCTTCGGAGAGCATCGCGTCGTCCTGGACGGCGATGCCGACACGCCCGGGGACGACCGAGCGGTCCCTTTCCATCTTTCCCGCGTATTTCGCGATCAGGGATCTCACGGCTGTCGCTCGAGGAATCCGTCGTCCGGGAAGGAGCCGTCGTCCCGGAGTCCCCGGATCCGGTAATACTTCGTCATCTCCTCCTCGAACCGGGCGCGATCTATCGGGGGGACGTCGATCCCCTCGCCGGAGGTGCCCGCCTCGGTGAAGAAGCGGGCCGGCAAGTCGTCGTCCGCCCGCGTGAAGCCGTTTCGCGCGTTGTAGAACCGCTCCGTCAACCAGATCCGCTCCCCGATCTCCTTCAGCCCCTGCGGGGTGCCCGGTTCCCCCGTCACCCCCGAGAGCAGTTCCGCGTACTCCTCGAGAGAGGCGCCGAAAAAGGCGAACTTGCACGCCACGAGGGAGTCCACCGCAGCGTTCGCGTCCTCCGCGATCTTGATCATCCGCGCCTTCCCCGAGAAGGAGAACCGGTCCGACGCCACGGGCTTGCGAAGGATCTCGTGGGAGATGGGATACGCCCGCAGATGGCATCCCCCACGGTTGCTGGTGACGTAGGCCAGCGCCATTCCGTACGCTCCGCGCGGGTCGTAGGCGGGCAGCTCCAGCGACTTGACCGACATCGAGAGTTCCGGTTTCCCGAGGGCTTCCGCCACCCGCCGGGACCCTTCCGCGAGAAGATCCCCCTCGCCCCGCCGGTGGGCGATGCCGTCGAGAAGCGGGCCGATCTCTTCCGGGGAGGGGAACCGCCCCCGCGCCTCGCCCCACGCGGAAAGGGTGGCCGCCGCGGAGATCGTATCCATCCCGAGGTCGTTGCAGGCGTCGTTTCCGCGGACGATCGCGTGGAGATCGGAGATGGCGTTCAATGCCCCGAAGTGGGAAACCGTCTCGTACTCCGGCAGGGGACGTCCGTCGGACGCGCGTTTCTTGCAACGGATGGGGCAGCCGAAGCACCCCTCCTTTTTCGCGCCGTAGACGGCGCGGATCGCCGGGCCGGAGTAGGCGGAAGAACCGTCGAACACGGTGCGGCGGAAGTTCTCCGTGGGAGCCATCCGACGCTGGCGCATGAGGTCGACCAGCGCCGGGGTCCCGTACTCGGAGATCCCGAGCTCTCCGAAGATCACCGGGGAGGCCCGGAACAGGCGCAGGACGTCCGCGCGGGCGCGATCGAATCGCTTCCTGTCGGCAATCGGCACCGTGCGATCGCCATCCACCGTGACGGCCTTGAGGTTCTTCTTTCCGAGGACGGCGCCCAGGCCCCCGCGTCCAACCGCGTTCCCCTCGCCCATCATGACGCTGGAGAAGAGGACCCCGTTTTCCCCGGCGGGGCCGATGGCTGCGACGCTTCCGCGGTCGGACAGGGCACGCACCGTCTCCCCCACGCCCTTCGTCCACAGCGCTTCGGCCGGGAGCAGTTCCTCCCCGGCGGAGGTGAGGGCGAGCACGACGGGGCGGGGGCTTTGCCCCTCGACGAGGATCGCGAGGAGTCCCGCCGCGCGGAGGCGCCACGCGAAACGGCCGCCCGCGGAGCAGTCGTACACGGTCCCGGTGAGCGGGGAGCGGGAGACGACGGAGAGGCGCGCGGAGGTCGGCGCCGGGGTCCCGCACAAGGGGCCGACGGCGAAGACGACCGGCATCGCCGGGTCGAACGGGGAAAGGGTGTGGCGCCCGCGGAGCAGGCGCACGCCGAGACCGCGCCCTCCCAGGTACGCCCGGAGGAGCTCCGGCGGAATCTCCTCCCGCCGCGTCCGCCCGGA
>JAJZRM010000430.1 GCA_021802685.1 Deltaproteobacteria bacterium
GCCGAGGAAGCCGACGTCGATTCTCGAAGCGCACCCTGCGCCGACGAGAAGCGGTGATTCGTGAAGCGTGAATTCCGCGCCGATCCAGAGATCCTTCTTCCTCTGGCGGATCACCTCGCGAATGAGGACCTGCGGCCCCCGGGTCAGGCTGGAGAAATCGTAGACGATGTAATCCCCGTCGGACACGTACTTCTCCACGGCGTCCCGGGCCGAAAGCAGCTTCATGACCGGATTGCGCTCTTTTCGGTCCCGGACGAACTTCCGGAACTCGTCCGGATGGACGAACCGGTATTCCACGTTTCCTTCCTTCCGGGTTTTCGTCACAAGGTCGCCTCCATTTTCCGCGACACCGCCGGCGGCCGGGAGATCATCGTCCTTCCAGCTCGAACGCGAGGGAAACGCCTTCCCCCCCTGAATAGGCATCCGCCGCGGCCCGCTCGCTTCCGACCTTCACCCTGCGTCCGATCAGGCTCATCGTCGCCGCATCCGGCCGAATCCCCTTGACGGTTCCCATGACCCAGGGCCCCTGATCCAGCTCCACCATCGCGACGACGAAGGGCGGCCGAAAGCCCGCAGCCGCCACGCGGACCACGGTGAAGGTCGTGATCCTTCCCGCCGGAGAAAATTCCGCAACCTTAAGGTCGGGACTTCCGCACTTCGGACACGCGGCGGTCGGCGGCAGGATTGGCTCCCCGCAGGCGCTGCAACGCAGGCCCCTGAGAACGCCATTCGCCAGGCCGTCCTTGTATTCCGAATAGGTCAGGGGGTATGTCATGGCTCACCTGCTGAAGACGAGATTGCAGACGGTACCGAACTCCCCGCCCAGGGTGTCGACCAGGCCGACCGTCGCACCCTCGACCTGCCTGTCTCCGCATTCCCCCCGGAGCTGCCTGACGATCTCGTACGCCTGGGCGGCCCCCGTCGCCCCGATCGGGTGACCCTTCGCTTTCAGGCCGCCGGACGGATTGACCGGGATACGCCCGTTCAACGACGTATCCCCGTTCTCGACCGCGACGGCCCCCTTGCCGGGCTCGAAGAATCCCAACCCTTCCGTCGCGAGGATCTCCGCGATCGTGAAACAGTCGTGAAGCTCGCACACGTCGACGTCGTCCGGTCCGATTCCGGCCATCCGGTAGGCCTGGCGGACGGAGGCCTCCCGGGCCCTGGAGCGGGTGACATCCTTCTGGAGGCACATGCTGCCGGCCGAGGCCTGCCCGACTCCGCTGAGGATGACGGGCTTCCTCTCCCGGGGGCGGAACCGGGCACCTGCGGCGAGGATCAATGCGGCCGCGCCATCGGAGAAGGGACAGCAATCGTAGAGCTGCAGCGGATCCGACACCATGAAGCTGCCCAGCATGGTCTCCACCGTGATCTCCTTCCGGAAATGCGCAAGCGGATTCCTGGCCCCGTTGCGATGGTTCTTCACGGCGACAAGCGCCATCTGCCTTTTCAGCGTTTCCAGGGGAATCGAGTATCTGTCCGCGTAGAGATGCGCCGCCATTCCGAAGATCCCCGGGAAGGTGATGCCGCTCGGTTCCTCGTACCTGCAATGGCTTCCCATCGCGAATGTGCGGGTCGCCAATGGAGTGCCCATAACCGTCGTCCGCTCCGTCCCACCGACCAGGACGACGTCATAGACCCCCGATGCCACCAACAAGGCCGCGTTGCGGATGGCCACCGTGGAGGACGCACATGCATTCTCGATACGTACCGCGGGCACCTCCGGCGACAGGCCCATCTCCGCCGCCAGGAATGCGGCCATGTTGATCTGCCCTTCCTCGAAGTCCCCGAGCACGTTCCCGACGAAAAGAGCCTGGATCTCCTTCGGGTCGATCCCCGAACCCTCGCAGGCGGCGAAGGACGCCTCCGCGAACATCTCCATGCTCGTCTTCCCGGAAACGCCGAACGGGGTCATTCCCGCGCCCGGCACGTACACCTTTCTCATGCGGCCCTTCCGGTTTCCAGGGGGATCCCCACCCCAGCACCAGGGCCCGCCAGGCCTAGCGCTGGATGGCGCTTGCGTCGCACTGCGTTCCCCTCTTGATGATCGCGGCCAGCTCGAGGGCCCGCTCCATCGTCATGCGGCCCGACTCCAGGCCGCTCTCGTCATGCTCCGTTCCCACCCTGATCGCCGGATCGAACCGGCCCATGCCGTGTTCGCTCGAAACCGCCGAACCTCCCAGAGGACTGATCGAATCGTGTACCGTGGCCGCGACCATCTCCAGGATTCCGAAGGCCAGGAGGTGGGACAGGTGGGTGGTCTCGATCCCCGCATGCCGCATCCATCCGACGACCATGCTGGCCCCGACCTTGTTCCGCAACCTCTTCTTCGTGATGTTCCCGAAGATGAACACGCGCAGCCTGTCGATGAATGCCGCCATGCGCGCGCTGGTTCTCATGAAATAAACCGGGGTCGCAAGGACCAGGATATCCGCTACCTCGACCTTCTCGAACAGAAGCTGGCCGTCGTCATTGAGAGCGCAGTACCGCCCCTCCGACTGTTTCCGCCAGCAGAAATTGCAGTGCCGGCAATCTTCGATCGAGTACTTCGCAAGGGATGCCGTCTCGATCGCAACGCCGGGTCCTTCGATGGATTTCAGCGTGTTCGAAAGGTACGAATCGACATTCCCGTCGCACACCGGACTTCCGGACACGCCGAGATCG
>JAJZRM010000019.1 GCA_021802685.1 Deltaproteobacteria bacterium
ACAGCGTGTCGAAGGGGGGTCTGCGAGTCCTGAAGTAGGCCAGTGCCGTTATGTCGGAAACCCTCTCTCCAGACGTGATCGTCTACCTCTGCACCAACTGCATTCCGCAGGGCGCGAATCTACCCCGACAATGGAATCAGGACGGTGCCCGGGTACTCGTGCGGGAAGTCCCCTGCAGCGGCAAGATGGACGGGCAGTACCTGCTGCGTGCTCTGGAAGGCGGCGCCCGGGGCTTTTGCGTGGTGGCGTGCCCCACGGGGGACTGCCGTTTATCGGAAGGCAATTACCGGGCGGAGATCCGCGTCCATACGATCCGGCGGCTGCTGTCGGAAATCGGGCTTCCGCCGGAACGGGCCCAGTTTGTACACTTCCCCCGGAACGATCCCCCCCGGCGATTGGAAGAACTCGTCCAAGGCGCGGTCGATCGCATCTGCGCCATGGGGGAATATCCCATCGTGGAGCAAAGCAGGCAGGCATGAACACACGGACATCCATTCTCCAGGAACGCATCGCATCCGGGAAACCGATCCTTCTGGCGGAGCTCCATCCGCCGCCGGGCGGGAATCCGGCGCCATGGCGGGCAGCCGCCGGACGGTACGCCGGGAAGGTCCACGCGGTGGGCGTCAGCGACAACCGGGACCGGGTCGCCATGTCGGCTCTGGCCGCGGCATCCCTGTTGAGGGCCGAGGGGTTGGAACCGATTCTCCACGTGAATACTCGGGACCGGAACCGGATCGCCCTGGTTTCGGAAGCGCTGGGCGCGCAGGCCCTGGGGATCGACAACCTGCTGTGCACCAGCGGCGCCCACCAGACCCTGGGCAGCTACCGCGCCGCCAGGAACGTCTACGACATCGACGCCGTGCAGCTGCTGCAGACCTGCGCACGCCTCGCGACCGACGGGGGTCTGGTGGGCGAAAGCGGTTTTGCGGGAGTCGGCCCGTTCTGCCTGGGCGCCGTGGCGTCTCCGGACGCCGACCCCCCCGGCCTGCAACTGGTGCGGCTCGCCAAGAAGGTGCGGGCCGGAGCGCGGTTCCTGGTGACGCAGCCGGTCTACGACCCGGAGCGGTTCGAAGCGTGGTGGGAAGAGGTCACACGGCGGGGCCTGCAGAAACAGGCCGCCATCCTGGCCGGCATCCGGCCGATCGGAGATCGTTTCGCCGCGCCGGCGGGGCAAGGCGTTCCGCCGCAGGGTATTCCCGCGGCGCTGGCCGACCGGGTGGCGTCCCACGGCGATCCCGGCGCCCGGCGCGCCGCGGCGGTCGAGATCGCCCTGGAAACCGTCCGCCGCTTGTCGAAACTCCCCGGGATCCGGGGATTCAGCATCTCCGCCGACGGCGATCCCGAGGCCGCGCTGCGGATCATCGAAGAATCCGGTTTGGCGGGCGGCTGACCGTGCCCGCGAAGTACGTCATCCATCACGCGGCGGCCAAGCCCCGTTTCCGCCCGGTGGGCAAGCTGGGGATCGTCGATTGGCGGGAAGACTGCTCCGGTTGCCACAACTGCGTGAAGCGGGGCTGCGTCTATCGGTTGTACCGCGACGAGGCCGACACCCTGCGCGACGAGGTCGGTTACCTGGACTACATCTACCAGTGCAAGGGCTGCTTGAGCTGCGTCCAGAATTGCACGAAAAACATCCTCACCCGGGTGGTCAACCCCGAGTACCGCCGGCTGGGCGACGTCTATTACACCCCGGACATCGTATTGTCCACGTGGTACCAGGCGGAGACCGGGAAGATCCCGGTCTCCGGCGCGGGATACGGCGGACCCTTCAGCGGTCCCGGCTTCGATTCCATGTGGACGGACATGTCCGAGATCGTGCGGCCCACGCGCGACGGGATCCACGGCCGGGAATATATCAGCACCAGCGTGGACATCGGCCGCAAGCTCCCGCACCTGTCGTTCGCCGACGGGCGATTGAGCGTCGAACCGCCGCCGCTCGTGGAAACGCCCCTGCCCGTGATCTTCGACCTCCTTCCCGAACAGTGGCGGCGCGGCGAGATCCTCCCCGCGGTCACGGCCGCCGCCGCGGAGATCGGCACGCTGGCCGTCCTCGACGAGGCGGACATCCGGAAGGTCCCCGCCTCCGCGCGCGGCCGGGTGATTCCGTTCCTCGCGCCCCCCCCCGCCCCGCCGGCGGCGCCGGGCCGGACGGCGCCGTTCATCATGATCCCGGACGGACCCGGCGTGATGGCGGCGCAGGCGGCGCTCAAAGCGGACCGTTCCGCCGGGATCGTGGCCATCCGCATCCCGGCCGGGCCTGCGGTGGCGGCGCGCGTGGCCGACCTCGCAAGGGACGGGGCGGATGTCATCCACCTGGTGTTCGACAGCCACGGGAAAGAACACGGCGAAGGCTCTCCCCGCCATCTTCGCGACGTTCTTCGGGACACGCACACCACGCTGGTCCGGCAGGGGATCCGGGACGAGGTGACCCTCATCGCCTCGGGAGGAATCGCCGCGGCGGAGCACGTCGCCAAGGCCATCATCTGCGGCGCCGACCTGGTCGCGATCGACATCCCGCTGATCCTGGCCCTGGAATGCCGGCTCTGCGGGGAGTGCCGTCGCGGGCAACCGTGCCCCGTCGCCCTGGAGGAGGCCGATGCGGGGTTCGGCGCCCGCCGCATCGTGAACCTGATGGCGGCCTGGCATTCGCAGCTCCTCGAAATGCTGGGCGCGATGGGCATACGCGAGGTCCGCCGCCTTCGCGGCGAGACCGGCCGGTGCATGTTCTTCGAAGACCTCGAGCGCGACACGTTCGGCCGCCTGTTCGGGAAACGAAAGAGCTGACGCATGAGGACCTTTCCCGAACCTGCGGAAGTCAGCCGCGAGGTGCGGCCGGCGCCCCCCCGCTACCGCAACGAGATCGGCAAATACGGCATCCACCGTTCGTCCCGGTGCGTTGATTGCGGCCGGTGCGTCGAAACGTGCCGGTACGGCGTGCATGTTCGTCCCGAAGGGTATCTTCACGTCATGCGGCCGTACGACTACCGGTGCATCGGCCCCGACTGCAAGGACACGGGAATCTGTTGCATCGAAGCTTGTCCCCGGGGCGCGCTGAAGCTTTCCGCCAACCCGGTCTCCGAGACGATGGGCGACCACCGCTGGACGCCGGACCTGCTCCTGAGCACCTGGGCGATGGCCGAAACCGGCCGGCCGCCCGGAACCCACCTGGAGAGCGAGGTCGGGGCCTCGGGCGGGGGGTTCGACCGCCTGCGGTTCCGCTTCCCGGACTCTCCCCCGGCGGGCCTGCGGCGGGAAGACATCTCGACCAGGCTTCCGCTCAACCGCCGAGGCGATTCCCGGCCGAGGATCACGATCGACGTCCCTTGGTACGGCGGCGGCATGTCCTTCGGCTCGACCAACATCCGCGCCCTGCTGGGGAAGGCGCGGGTGGCCAAGGCGTTCAACGGGTTCACGTGCACGGGGGAAGGCGGCTATCCGGAGCGCTTCATACCCTATCGGGACCACGTGATCACCCAGGTGGCCACGGGGCTGTTCGGCGTCCGCGAGGAGACGATCCAGCGGGCGCCGATCGTGGAGTTCAAGTACGCCCAGGGCGCCAAGCCGGGGCTGGGCGGCCACCTGCTGGGCGACAAGAACACGCCGAGCGTCGCGGCCATGCGCGAAACCGTCGCCGGCGTCTCCCTGTTCTCGCCGTTCCCGTTCCACAGCGTCTACTCGGTGGAAGACCACAAGAAGCACCTCGACTGGATCGCGCACGTCAACCCGCGGGCGCTGCTCTCGGCCAAGGTATCGACGCCCGGCGATGTGGACATGGTGGCCGTCGGGGTCTACTACGCCGGGGGTCATATCCTGCACCTGGACGGCAGCTACGGCGGAACGGGCGCCGCGCCGAACGTCGCCAAGAAGAACATCGCCATGCCGATCGAGTACGCGATCGGGCGCGTGCACCGGTTCCTGGAGGCCGAGGGGATCCGCGACCGGATCACGGTGATCGCCAGCGGGGGCATCCGGACCCCCGCCGACGCCGCCAAGGCCATCGCCCTGGGCGCCGACGGGTGCGTTATCGGCACGGCGGAGCTGGTGGCCCTGGGCTGCATCCGCTGCACCGCCTGCGAGAGCGGACGCGGCTGCGCGCGGGGAATCGCGACGACCGACGATGCCCTGCTGGAGTTGATCGATGTCGAGTGGTGCACGCAGCGGCTGGTGAACCTGTATGCCGCCTGGCGGCATGCGCTTGTTGAACTGCTGTACCGCCTGGGACTCGACTCCGTGAGCGCCTTGCGGGGCCGCACCGATCTTCTGACCCACCTGGATTACGACGATGAAGCGTGAAGGAGCCGGGATCCGGGAGATCGACGCGGGCCGGGTGCGGGCCCTGCTCCGCTCCCGCGCGCACCTGGCGCCGACGGCCATGGATGGCCTAGTGCCGGGACGGGCAGGGATGCCCACGGGTTTGCTGTCCCGGCCGCCGGAAGCGGAGGGGGGGTGCGGCGTGACCGGTTTCGCCTGCACGATCCCCGTGGGCGGGAAACACATCTACGAGCCTTCCATCCAGATGCGCAACCGCGGCAACGGCAAGGGAGGAGGGATCGCCGCCTGCGGGCTGGTGCCGGAAGATCTGGGCGTGTCGCGGCGGGTGCTCGAAGAAGACTATATCCTCCAGGTCGCCCTGCTGGACCCCGGGGCGCGGGGGGAGGTGGAGGCCGCTTTCATCGAGCCGTACTTCGATATCGACCACGGGGGACTGATCCCCACCGTGGACGATTTCCGCGACGTGCCGCTGTTGGATGTCCGGCCCCCGGACGTCGCCCGCTACTTCGTCCGGCTCAAGCCGTCCGTGCTCTCGCGTTTCGCCGAGGAGAAGAAACTGGGCGCGGCGGGTCTTTCCGAGCGGGAAGTGGAGGACGAGTTCGTCTTCCAGAACTCGATCGCGTTGAACAACCGGTATTACGCGTCGCTGGGCGACAAGCGGGCGTTCGTGCTGTCGCACGCGAGGAACCTCATCATCCTCAAGATCGTCGGCTTTGCCGAGGCCGCCGTGCAGTACTACCGCATGCCCGACACGCGGGCCCATGTCTGGATCGCCCACCAGCGGTTTCCGACGAAGGGCCGCGTGTGGCACCCGGGCGGCGCGCATCCTTTCATCGGGATGAACGAGGCCCTGGTGCACAACGGCGACTTCGCCAATTACCACTCGGTGTCGGAGTACCTGGCCGCCCGCGACATTTACCCGCAGTTCCTCACCGACACGGAAGTGTCCGTGCTCCTGTTCGATCTCTGGAACCGGGTGTACCGCTACCCGATGGAGTACATCATCGAAGCCCTGGCGCCGACGACGGAACTGGATTTCGACCGCCTCCCGGCGGAGAAACAGCGGATCTACCGCCAGATCCAGGCGGCGCACATCCACGCCTCGCCCGACGGGCCCTGGTTCTTCATCATCGCCCGCAGCCTGGCCGAAACCGGGGAGTTCCAACTGATGGGGATCACCGACACCGCCATGCTGCGGCCGCAGGTGTTCGCGCTGCAGGAGGGGGAGGTTTCCATCGGGCTCATCTGCTCGGAGAAGCAGGCCATCGACGCGACCCTGGCCAGCCTGTCCGGCGAAGACCCGCGGTTCACCCCCGTCGCCGACCTGTACTGGAACGCCCGCGGCGGGAGCCATGCCGACGGCGGGGCCTTCCTGCTGACGGTCTCCCCGGCCGACGGCCATGGATGGCCTAGTGCCGGGACGGGCAGGGATGCCCACGGTAATACAGTCCCGGCCGACGGCCATGGATGGCCTAGTGCCGGGACGGGCAGGGATGCCCACGGTAACACAGTCCCGGCCGGCGGCCATGGATGGCCTAGTGCCGGGACGGGCAGGGATGCCCACGGTAATACAGTCCCGGCCGAAGGCCCTTACCGGTTGCGCGTGGCCAACAAGTTCGGCAAGGCCGTCTCGACCGTGCCCGACCAACGGCACTGCGACCTGTCCGCTCCGCCGGTTGCGCCCCCGCGGGCGGACGAAGACACGGCGGCCATCGAGCGGTGCGCGCGCGAGGGGGATTCGAACGGATTCTTCGCCCATCTCATGACGCGGTTGCCCGTGATGGACTTCGATGCGCTCCGCTGGTTCGTCGACCGCTGGGCGGACCGGACGGCGGCGGAAGCCCCGGCCGTGGGGGTGGAGGCCCTTACGCTATGCATGGATCGCCGCTATCCCACCGGGGACAAGAAGCGCAGCTCCCTGTTGGCCATCCTTCGCGGCGGCCTGGAGCGGATCTTCGAGCGGCAACCGTTGTGTGACGGCGAGCGGACCGGAACGCACGTCCGCGTCACCTGGGAGACCCGCGACCGCCTGCGGGGTCCCCGGCCCGGCGAGACGACCCTTCTGATCGACGCCCGCGGCTTCCCGCCCGAAGGCGGGGAGTGCGATGCGGAGCTGGCGGTCAAGGCCTACCGGGCCGGCTGGCGGCGTCTCGTCCATTACAACACGCGGGGCACGCGGTTCCACGGCGTGGGGCTGGGCCCCGGCACCGCGGCATTGCGGATCGACTGCTACGACAACCCGGGCGACTATCTCGGCTCCGGCATGGACGGCCTGGAGATCCGGGTCCACGGCAACGCGCAGGACCAGCTTTGCCAGATCAGCAAGCGGGGGAAACTGGTCGTCTACGGAGATGTGGGACAGACGTTCCTCTACGGGGCCAAGGGCGGCGAGGCGTACGTGCTGGGCAACGCCGCCGGCCGGCCGATGATCAACGCCGTCGGCTCGCCGCGGGTGGTCATCAACGGCACCGCCCTGGACTTCCTGGCCGAGTCGTTCATGGCCGGTTCGCCCCATGACGGCGGCGGTTTCGCCGTCGTCAACGGCCTTCAATACGATCTGCACGGCCGGCTCCTCCCGCTGGAACTGCCGTACCCCGGCGGCAACCTGCTTTCGCTGGCCTCCGGCGGGGCGATCTACATCCGCGATCCCCACCGCACGCTGGTCGATGAGCAGCTGAACGGCGGAGCGTACCGGCCGCTTTCCGCCGCCGACTGGAGGCTCATCCTGCCGTACCTGGAAGAGAACGAGCGGCTGTTCGGCATCCGGATCGACCGCGATCTCCTGACCGTCGACGGGTCCTTGCGCCCGCCGCAGGCGGTCTACCGGAAAGTGGTCCCCCGGAAGGACGCCGAAGCCGAATCCGAGATGGAAGGGCAGGGGGAATGACCATGAACGACCCGATCCCGTGGAACGGCGGCGGGCTGCTGGACGAAGTCCGGCGGCGCAGCGGCACGGAGCCCGGCGCCTGCTTCCAGTGCCACAAGTGCAGCACGGGTTGCCCCGCCGGGCCGGACATGGATTTCCTCCCCAGCCAGGTCTTGCGGCTGATTCACCTGGGCGCGGAGGAGGAGGCGCTGGGGAGCCGGGCGATCTGGCTGTGCGCCTCGTGCGAAGCGTGCACCGCGCGCTGCCCCATGGAGATAGACGTCGCGGGCGTGATGGACGCCCTGCGGATCATGGCGGTCGACCGCCGGACCGCCTTGCCGGACGCCCGAGGAAAACGGTTCAACCGCTGCTTCCTGGGCAGCGTCCGCCGGCACGGCCGCGTGTACGAGATGGGCATGATGGCCGCCTACAAACTGAGCACGTTCGACCTGTTCACCGACGTCGGAAAGGTCCCGCGGATGCTTGCCCAGGGCAAACTCGCGATATTGCCCAACCGCAGCGGCGGCGTCGGGCAGGTGCGGGAGATCTTCCGGCGCGCGGAAGAGGAGGAATAAGACACCGTGAAGTACGCGTTCTTCCCCGGTTGCAGCCTCGAGTCCACGGCGCGGCCCTACGCCCTTTCCGTCCGGGCGGTCTGCCGCGCGCTGGGGATCGCGCTCGCGGAGATCCCGGACTGGGTCTGCTGCGGCTCGACGCCGGCGCACGCCAGCAACGATTCGGTGGCCGTCGCGCTGCCGGCGCTCAACCTGAAGAAGGCGCAAGGCATGGGACTGCCGGTGATGGTCGCCTGTGCATCGTGCTACGCCCGGCTCCGGACCGTCAACCACCGGGTTCGCCGGGAACCGGATGACCGCCGGCGCGTCGAGCGGACGACCGGATCGCCCTACGACGGCGGCGTCGAGGTGCGGCACGTGCTGGACGTGCTCGTGAACGACCTGGGCAAGGACGCGATCCGCGCGAAGGCGAGCCGGCCGTTGGCCGGGCTGCGGGTGGCCTGCTACTACGGCTGCCTGCTGACGCGGCCCCCGGAGGTCGTCGCTTTCGACGACGCGGAGCACCCCGCGTTCATGGATGAACTGGTGGACGCCGCGGGGGCGGAAAGCCTGGAGTGGCCGTTCAAGACGGAATGCTGCGGGGCCGGCCTGTCCATGACGCATCCTGCGGTCGTGAACCGGCTGACCCACAAGATCGTAAGCATGGCGCGGGCGGCGGGCGCCGATTGCCTGGCCGTCGCATGTCCTTTGTGCCAGGTCAACCTCGACCTGCGGCAGGCCGACGCCGCCGAGGCCCATGGCGCGTTCCGGCCCACGCCGGTGCTGTATATCACGCAAATCCTCGGCCTTGCCCTGGGAATTCCCCCGGAGCGCCTGGGGGTGGACGACTCGACGGTCGTTGGCGCGGGAGGGAAACCATGACCCGGCGGGGAAGCGATACCCCGCCGGCGCCCGCAACCGCCAAAGGCGGCGGCGCTCCTTTAGGCTCGGTGCTCGTGTGCGGCGGCGGGGTTGCCGGCATCCAGGCCTCGCTGGATCTCTCGGCGGCGGGTTTTCGCGTCTTCCTGGTCGAAGAGAGCCCGACGATCGGAGGCGGCATGGCGCGCCTCGACAAGACCTTCCCGACGGGGGACTGCGCGACCTGCATCATTTCGCCGAAACTGGTGGAATGCATGCGGGACTACAACATCGACGTCCTGACGATGGCCGACGTGGCTTCGCTCTCCGGCGAGGCGGGTCATTTCACGGCGGAAGTGCGAAAGCGGCCGCGGGGGGTGGTCTCCTCGAAGTGCACCGGCTGCGGCGATTGCTGGCAGGCCTGCCCGGTGCGCAATGTGCCCCAGCCGCCTCCCCCCTTCCGGCCCGCCCGAAGCCTGGATCCCGACGAAAGGGCCCGGGTCGACGGCATCCTCGCCCGGCACCAGGGCGAGCCGGGTCCGCTGATTCCCATCCTGCAGGACATAAACGACGAATTCCGCTACCTGCCCCGCGCCGTGCTGGAAAACGTATCGGCCCGCCTGGAGATCCCGCTGGCCGAGGTCCTCCGGGTGGCGAGCTTCTACAACGCCTTCAGCCTGGAGCCGGTCGGACGGCACATCGTGGAAGTCTGCCTGGGAACCGCCTGCTTCGTGCGCGGCTCGGGTCTTCTCCTGGAGCGCCTGGAAGGAGAAATCGGCGTGCGGGCCGGGGGCACCGACCCGCGGGGACGATTCACGCTCCGCACGGTCCGCTGCATCGGCTGCTGCGCGCTGGCCCCGGCCGTGCGCATCGACGGGGTCACCTTCGGCAAGGTCCCGCTCGATCGGGTCACGGACATCCTGGGGCGGTACGCATGAACGCGCCCATCCGCACGCAGGCCGACCTCGATCGCGCCGCCGCGCTCGGCCTGGCGACGCTCTACCCGCCGCAGCTGAAGATCCTCATCGGCTCGGCGAGCTGCGGGCTGGCGGCCGGAGCGGAGGCCGTGGAGGAAGCCGCGCTCGAAACGGTGAAGCGGCTGGGGCTCCAGGCCGTCGTCTCGCGGACCGGCTGCATCGGTTTCTGCCAGCGCGAGCCCCTCGTCGATCTGCTGCTCCCCGGCGGTCCTCGCATCACCTACGGCAATGTGACGGCCAAGTCGATCAGGACGATCCTGGAATCCTTCGCGGCGGGAGGCGATCCGAAGGCGGGCGCGGCCCTTTGCCGGTGGCAGCGCGAGGAGCACGTGGCCGACGGGACGCTCCACGAGTATTCCGCCCCGGCCGACGGCTACGGGAAAATCCCCGAGGGACCCACCCTCGAATTCTATCGCCGGCAACGGCGCGTGATCCTTCGCAACTGCGGCTCGATCGATCCGCTGCGCCTGGAGGAGGCCGTGGCGCGCGGCGCCTACCGCGGCGCCCTTCGAGTCCTGACGGGCATGACGCCCGAGGCGGTGATCGCCGAAATCGGGGAATCGGGGCTGCGGGGCCGCGGCGGCGCGGGGTTTCCGACCGGAAGGAAATGGGAGATCGCGCGCCGGGCCGGGGGCGACGCGAAGTACGTGATCTGCAACGCGGACGAGGGGGACCCGGGGGCGTTCATGGACCGGAGCGTGCTGGAGAGCGACCCGCACGCGGTCCTGGAAGGGATGCTCGTCGCCTCCTACGCGATCGGAGCCCGCGAGGGCTTCCTCTACGTCCGCAGCGAATACCCGCTGGCCGTGTCGACCGCCGCCCACGCCATCCGGGAGGCGGAAGCCCGCGGGTTGCTGGGCGAAGACATCTTCGGCAGCGGCCACGGCTTCCGCGTCACGGTGCGCCGCGGGGCCGGGGCGTTCGTCTGCGGCGAGGAAACGGCGCTGATCGCCTCGATCGAAGGCCGTTCCGGCGAGCCGCGCTCGCGGCCTCCCTTTCCGGCCGTCAGCGGCCTGTGGGGGAGGCCCACGGTCATCAACAACGTCAAGACCCTGGCAAGCGTGGGGCCGATCCTTTCCCGCGGCCCGGCCTGGTATGCGTCGAAAGGGACCGAACGCAACCGCGGCACCACCGTTTTCTCGCTCGTCGGCGCCGTGAAGAATACCGGCCT
Organism: Deltaproteobacteria bacterium; assembly: GCA_021802685.1. Lineage (GTDB taxonomy): Bacteria > Desulfobacterota > Deferrimicrobia > Deferrimicrobiales > Deferrimicrobiaceae > UBA2219. Next base: position 10,699 of record JAJZRM010000019.1, read on the forward strand.
CGTCGAGATCCCGCTGGGGCTCACGCTGCGCGAGATGGTCATGGAGATCGGCGGCGGCATCCGCGGCGGCCGGGCGCTCAAGGCCGTCCAGACGGGCGGGCCTTCGGGCGGGTGTCTGCCGGCCTCGCTGCTCGACCTGCCCATCGACTACGAAGGGCTGGGGAAGGCGGGCTCCATGATGGGTTCGGGAGGCATGATCGTGCTCGACTCCGGAACCTGCATGGTCGATCTCGCGCGGTTTTTCCTCACCTTTACGGCGGACGAGTCGTGCGGCAAGTGCGCCCCCTGCCGCGAGGGGACAAAGCACATGCTGCGGATCCTCACGCGGATCTGCGAGGGAAACGGCGTTCCGGAAGACCTGGAGGTCCTCGAGCGGCTGGCGAGGACCGTGAAATCGGCGTCGCTGTGCGGACTCGGGAGCACGGCCCCGAATCCCGCCCTGACGGCGTTGCGGTACTTCCGCGACGAATTCGAGGCGCACATCCACCGGAAAAAATGCCCGGCCGGGGTCTGCCGAAGCCTCATCCGGTTGCGCATCGACGAGGCGCGCTGCACCGGCTGCGGGCGCTGTGTCGAGGCATGCCCGGTCCGCGCGATTCGGGGGGAGACCAAGACCCCGCACCGGATCGACGCCGCCGCCTGCACCCGGTGCGGCGCATGCCGCGCGGTATGCCCCGCGGAAGCCGTTGCGAGCGAATGAAATGATTCCGCGCTTGAGAGGCTGATATGGAGACACCAACATCGGACCGGGTCCGGGTCACGCTGGACGGCCGCGCGGCGGAGGTCTCCCGCGGCACGACGATCCTCGATGCCGCGCGCGGGATGGGGATCGCGATCCCCACCCTCTGCCACTATCGCGGCCTTTCTCCGTACGGCGCCTGCCGGGTTTGCGTGGTGGAGATCGACACGCCGGGCGGGCCGAGGCAGGTGGCCGCGTGCAGTCATCCGGTGGAAGAAGGCCTCGTGGCGCGTACCGACACCGACGGCGTGCGGGAGTCGCGGCGCACGGTCCTCGAACTGCTGCTGGCGCAGGCTCCGGACTCTCCGCAACTGGCCGGGATCGCCGCCGGCCTGGGAATTCGCGCCACGCCGTTTGAACCGGCCGCGGAAGGGAAGTGCGTCCTCTGCGGGCTGTGCGCCAGGGTCTGCAACGACCTGATGGGACGGGGGGCGATCGGCCTCTTCGGGCGCGGGGGGCGGCGGACCGTGTCGACGGCGTTCCACGAGCCGACCGACCAGTGCCAGGCGTGCGGAGCGTGCGCGGTCGTCTGCCCAGCGGGCGCGGTGGACCTGGGCACGATCACGGCGCGCCGGCCCCGGCCCCACCTCACCCGGCACGACCAGCACTTGGGCGCCCGGCCGAGCATCGACCTGGCGCATCCCCAGGCATCGCCCCGGGTGCCGTCGTTCGACCGGGAGAACTGCATCCGTCTCACGACGGGCCACTGCGGGCTGTGCGCCAAGGTCTGCCAGGCCGGAGCCATCGACTTCGACCAGGCGGAGGAAACCGTACGCCTCGACGTCGGCGCCGTGGTGCTTACGCCCGGGTTCGAGGCGTTCGACGCGAGGCGGCGCGGCGAGTTCGGTTTCGGCTTCGCCCCCAACGTGCTCACGAACGTGCAGTTCGAGCGCCTGCTCTCGGCCTCCGGGCCGACGGGCGGGCACGTCCTGCGGCCCGGCGACGGGCGGCCGCCCAAACGGTTGGCGTTCATCCAGTGCGTCGGGTCGCGGGATCGGGGATGCGACAACGACTATTGCTCCTCGGTCTGCTGCATGGCCGCGACCAAGGAAGCGATCCTGGCCAAGGAGCATGTGCCCGGCCTGGACGTGACCGTGTTCTTCCTCGATCTGCGCGCCTTCGGCAAGGATTTCGACCGCTACTGCGAGCGGGCGGAGACGCAGTTGGGGGTGCGGTACCTTCGCTCGTTCATCTCGCGGACCTACGAGATGCCGGGAACGCGTAGCCTGCGCGTCGTCTACGCGGATCCCGGGATGAAGCAGACGGAGGAGGAGTTCGACCTGGTCGTTCTTTCGCTCGGCCTTGCGCCCAGCGCGTCGCTGCGCGACCAGGCCGAGCGGATGCGGGTCGTGTTGAACCGGTGGGGCTTCGCGCAGACCGCCGAACTGGCGCCGCTGGACACCTCCCGGCCGGGGGTTTTCGTGGGCGGCGCGTTCCAGGAGCCCAAGGACATCCCCGACACCGTGATGCAGGCCAGCGCGGCGGCGGCCCGGGCCATGGCGCTGCTGGCGCCGGCGCGGGGCACGCGCGTGCGGACGAAGACTTATCCTCCGCAGCGCGACATCGCGGACGAGCCGCCTCGCGTCGGCGTGTTCATCTGCCATTGCGGCAGCAACATCGCGTCGGTGGTCGACGTCGAGCGGGTGGTCGGCCTGGCGCGCGGGCTGCCGAACGTCGTCGTCGCCGAGACGAACACCTACACGTGCGCCGACGATACGCAGAAGCTCATCAAGGAGCGGATCGGGGAATACCGGTTGAACCGCGTGGTCGTGGCCTCGTGCACCCCGAGGACGCACGAGCCGATCTTCCGCGACACGCTGCGGGACGCGGCCTTGAATCCCTACCTGCTGGAGATGGCCAACATCCGCGACCAGTGCTCCTGGGTCCACTCGGGGGAGCCCGGGAAGGCGACGGACAAGGCGGCCGACCTCGTCCGCATGGCGGTGGCCCGCGCTTCGCGGCTTCTTCCGCTGGAAGAGGAAACGGTGCCCGTGAACCCCCAGGCGCTGGTGGTCGGCGGCGGCGTGGCCGGAATGACGGCCGCCCTGGCCTTGGCCGACCAGGGGTTTCCCGTGCACCTCGTCGAGAAATCCGGCGAGCTCGGCGGCACCGCGCTCCGGCTCCACCGCACCCTGGACGGACAGGACGTGAGGAGCTTCCTCGACGGGACGATCGAGCGCGTGCGCTTCCACAAGAAGATCCGGCTCCACCTCGACGCCCGCGTGGAGAAGGTCGGGGGGCACGTCGGCGATTTCACCTCGACGCTCGCGACCCGAAACGGTTCCGAAAGCGTCAAGCACGGGGTGGTCGTGGTGGCCACCGGCGCCACGGAGCAAAAGCCGCAATCGTACGGATACGGCGGAAACGGCCGGGTCATGACGCAGCTGGAGCTCGCGGAGCGCCTGGGAAGCGAAGACCTGGCGCTTCCGGAAAACCCCACGGTCGCGATGATCCAGTGCGTGGAGCAGCGCACCCCGGAGCGGCCTTACTGCAGCCGCGTGTGCTGCACGACCGCCGTGAAGAACGCGCTGGAGCTGAAACGTCGCCACCCCGGGGCGCGGATCATGGTGCTCTACCGCGACATGCGTACGTACGGTTTCCGGGAGGCGGCCTACCGCGAGGCCCGCGAGAAAGGGGTCCTGTTCGTCCGCTACGAACCCGAGCGGCCTCCGCAGCTGACGGGGAACGGCCGCCTGCTGTTGCGGGTCCGGGAACCGTCGCTGGGCCGCGACCTTCAGCTTTCGCCGGACCTGGTGGTGCTCGCCGCGCCCATGGTCCCGCGCGCGGACCGTCAGGAGCTGTCCGAACTGCTGCGCGTGCCGCTCAACGCCGACGGCTTCTTCCTGGAAGCCCACATGAAGCTCCGCCCGGTGGATTTCGCCGGAGAAGGGCTTTTCCTCTGCGGCACGGCCCATGCCCCGAAGTTCCTCTCCGAGACGATCTCCCAGGCCAACGCGGTGGCGGGGCGGGCGGCGTCGATCCTCTCCCGGAAGAAGATGCCGGTGGGCGGTCAAACCGCCTGGGTCGATCCGGACAAGTGCATTTCCTGCATGACGTGTGTGCATGTCTGCCCGTACATGGCTCCGCGCATCAACGAGTTCAACAAGGCCGAGGTGCAGGGAGCGACCTGCATGGGGT
>JAJZRM010000431.1 GCA_021802685.1 Deltaproteobacteria bacterium
TTCCGATCTGGTGAGCTGGGAGGTGTCGATCACCGCGTCGGACATCTCCCGCAGGGGGGAGAGGATCACCCGCTCCTTCCGGATCGCCTCCTTCGCCCCCCGGGCGGCCAGCGGATGCACGCGCCGGGTCTCGCTGAAGCGCCGCAGCAGCGCGTCGTCCGCGGCGTCGAGGAACAGGACGTGGATGCTGTTCTTCCCGTCCCGAAGCTCTTCGAGGACCCTCGACAGGTCCGGGAGGAACTCCTTCCCCCGGATGTCGACTCCCAGCGCCAGCCGCGCGCCCTCCCCGCGCGCCTCGGAAACCACTTCGACGATCTTGGGGAGAAGCATCGGGGGGAGGTTGTCCACGCAGTAGTAGCCGAGGTCTTCGAAAACCTTGGCGGCGGTGCTTTTGCCCGCCCCTGACAACCCGGTCAGGATCACGATGTCCGCGCGGTGTCCGCGCACGCCGGAAGGGGTCACGGGATCTTGGTCTCGCCCGCTTTCCTCGACTGCCGCTCGATGAGTTCCCACGCCGAGTGGACCCCGCGCAGTTTCAGCAGGTGGTTCCGGACGGCCACCTCGACGATGGTGGCCAGGTTCCTGCCCGGAGAAATCGGGACGAGGAGCGCCGGGAGCGGAACGCCGAGGATCTCGATGGAATCGTCCTTCACCCCGAGGCGGTCGTACTCCTTCGCGGGGTTCCATTCCTCGATCCGGATGACGAGCTCGACCTTCTTCGCCTGCGACGTGGCGGTCAGGCCGAACAGGTCCCGGATGTTCAGGATTCCCAACCCCCGGATTTCCATGTGGTGCCGCGTGAGGTCGTGCCCTCCCCCGACGAGGGTCGCCGGCCCCACCTTTTCGATCAGGATGACGTCGTCGGCCACGAAGCGGCTCCCCCTCAGGACGAGGTCGAGCGCGCACTCGCTCTTGCCGACGCCGCTGCGTCCGATCAGGAGGACCCCCACGCCGAGGACGTCCATCAGCACGCCGTGGATCGTGGTGGTTTCCCGGAAGAGCCGTTGCAGCTGGTTGCGGATCTCCTCGACCAGTTCGGCGGTGGGGAGATCCGAGGCGAAAAGCGGCATGCCGCCGCGGTCGGCCGCGTCGATGAAAAGCGGCGGAACGGGTATCGACGCGCCGGCCACCACGCAGGGGGACGCGCCGGCGAAAAACCGGCCGGCGAGCTCGGCCTGCCGCGCCGGGTCCTGCCGCAGGAAGTAGGAGGCTTCCGCCTCGCCGAGGACCTGGATGCGCCCCTCCGGCAGGGGGGACACCTCCCCCGTGATCGCGAGCCCCGCCTCGTGGGCACGGGTCGCCGAGATCTGCCGGCCCGCTCCCCTCTCCCCCGCGAGGAGCCGCAACCGCAGGATTTCCGAGCACTCCTTGCGGAAGTATTGCACGGAGATCGCCACGGCTTTCTCCCCTTCCCCCCCGGTTTCAGGCGGGTTCGTCTTCTTCCCGGAGAACCTGCGTGAGCCCGTCGACCCCTTCCGCTTCGAGCAGGCGGCGGCGGAACCGCTCGTCCTTCGCGAGGCGGGAGATGCGGGCGAGGGCCTTCAGGTGCATGCCGGCGGAGTTGTTCTCCGGAGCGACCACCAGGAAAAAGAGGCGGGCCGGCTTTCCGTCGAGGGAGGCGAACTGCACCCCCCCGGCGCTTCGCCCGATGGCGGCGACCAGACGGTCGATCCCCGGCGCCTTTCCGTGGGGAATCGCCACCCCCTCCCCGATCCCCGTGCTTCCCAGCGCCTCGCGGTCCATGAGGACCGTCGTCAGGGGCCCCGGGGACAGGGCGGGCACGAGCCGGCAGACCGCTTCGGCCAGTTCGCGGAGGATCCCTTCCTTGGTTTCCGACCGGAGGCCGTCCACGACGCCCCCGGCCGGAACGATGTCGAGGATTCTCATCGGGCCGCCGCTTCCGTGAACCCGATGTTGCCGTCCTGCTGGCGGAAAACCACGCTCGGCTGGTTGGTCTCCTGGTTCACGAACATCACCACGTCCACCCGGAGGATGTCCAGGTGCTGCGCCGCGTCCTCCACGGTCATCGGCTTGGGGAGAAAGTTGTCCATGCGCACGATCCTCAGCCTCCCCGGAGCGATGGTGAGGGACGACCCGGACACCATGGGCTCGGGCAACGCTCCCTGCCCCTTGTCCTTCTGCTTCTCGCGGTATTTCTTCAGCTGCCGTTCCACCTTGTCGCAGACGAGGTCGATGGCCGAGTAGAGGTCCTCCGTCGATTCGAAGGCTTTTATGGTGATTCCCGGCGCGGTAAGGAACACTTCCGCGATGTGGCGGTACTTTTCCACGGAAAGCGTCACGTTGGCCTCGAAGGCCTTCTCGATCACCTTCTGGATCCTTCCCAGCTTTTCGACCACGTAATCCTTCAGCGCCTGGCTCGGATCGACGTGCCGGAACGTTACGTTGATCTGGTTCACGGTTACCCCTCCTTCTCCGGAATGGGCCTTGCGGGGGCCATCAGAACTGCCTTCTCCGTCCGGACGAGGAAAGCAGCCCCAGTTGCGCGCGGTACTTGGTCACGGTGCGCCGGGCGATCCGGATCCCCTGGTTCTGCAGGAGCCGCATGAGCTCCTGGTCGCTGAGCGGCTTGGTTTCGCCCTCGGCGCGGATGATCTCCCGGATCTTCTCCTTGACGGACTTGGACGCG
>JAJZRM010000020.1 GCA_021802685.1 Deltaproteobacteria bacterium
TCCGATCTGGTGCTGTTCCACTAGAGGGGGAATCCGTTGAACCCGCTCCTGCACATGACGCTTTTCGTCGCCCTGGCGCCGCTGCTGTCGGGGATCATCCGGAAGACCAAGGCGTTCCTGTCCTTGCGGCGGGGGGCCCCTGTCTGGCAGCCGTACCTGGACCTGTGGAAACTGTTCCGCCGCGGGATCGTGCGGAGTTCGACGGCCTCCTGGGTGTTCGACCTGTCCGCCCCGGTCGTCCTCGGAGGAACCCTCGTCCTCGCGGCGGCCACCCCCCTGTTCTCCCGGGAGGTCCCACTGCCGATGCACTTCGTCCTGTATATCTACCTGATGGCGCTTCCGCGGTTTTTCCAGACCCTCGCCGGGCTCGACACCGGAAGCGCGTTCGGGGGACTGGGATCGAGCCGCGAGGCCGCCGTTTCGGCGATGGCGGAACCGGCCCTGCTGCTTTCCCTGTGCGGGCTCGCCTACCTCGGCGGGGCGGACACCGTGAACGGATTTCTTCCGGTCACCCCCGAGAGGTCGGTCCTCGGCAGCCCGGAGACGATCCTGATCGCGGGAACGTTGTTCCTCCTTCTGCTGGCGGAGAATTCCCGCATCCCGGTGGACGATCCCGCCACCCACCTGGAGCTCACGATGATCCACGAGGCGATGGTCCTGGACCATTCCGGCGTGGACCTGGGGATGATCCAGCTGGCCTCGTCGCTGCGCATCGCGTTGTTCTCCGCGCTGGTCACCGCGGCGCTGTTCCCGCATACATTGAATCCGCCGGCGCACGTCGCCCTCCCCGCGGCGCTCCTGCGGCTCTCCCTGGCCGGCGTGCTGATCGGCGTGGTGGAGGCGGGGACGGCGCGGTTGAAGCTGTCCCGGATCGCCGCCTTCCTCATGGTGGCGACCGTTCTGGCGGCGATCGCGCTCGCCATCCGGTACGCGGGATAGGGGAACGGCGATGAACACGCTGACCGTCCTGCTGCTTCTCCTGGGCATCCACCTGGCTGTCTCGGAGCGGATGCGTCCCGCGATACGATCCCTCGCGGCGCAGGGGTTCCTGCTCGGCCTCCTCCCGCTGCTGGAATCCCCGGGAATAACATGGCGGGCGGCCGCCCTATCCCTGGCGACCATGGCCGTGAAGGGCGTCGCCATCCCGGCCATCCTCACCCGCGCGGTGTCCCGGCTGGACATCGGGCAGGAATCCGAATCCCTGGTATCGACGAAAGCCACCATCTTCCTGACGGGCGCTTTGACGATGGCCGCTTTCGTGGTGTGCACGCGGTTCGGACTGTCGGGGAAAGACGAGCTGGGAGCCGCCGCCGGGTTGACGCTCCTGTTCTCCGGGCTGTTCACGATGACCACGCGGGTCAAGGCGGTCAGCCAGGTCATCGGGTTCGTCGTCCTGGAAAACGGCATCTTCCTGTTCGGCGCGGCGTCCGGCAGCGAATTCACGCTGCCGATCGAGCTGGGGATCTTCCTCGACCTGTTCGTCGCCGTCTTCCTGATGGGGATCCTGATGTTCAAGATCCAGCGGGCCTTTACCCACATGGATTTCCGGAAAATCCACACGTTGAAGGATTAGCGGATGGCGCAACTCCTGTTTCTTCCCCCGCTCGCCGCCGCCGTTGCGGCGCTTCTCGCCCGCTCTCCATGGCAGGCGGCGCTGGGCACCGCGGCCGGCGCCGCCTTGCTGCTCGCCGGCGCCGTTCTCCAGGCATCGTCCCTTCCCGCGGAAGCCTGGGGCGACCTCCTGCGGCTCGATGAACTCGGCATGTACTTCCTCTTCATCGTCGCCGGCGTCCACCTCGCATGTTCCGTCTATTCGTACGGGTACTTCCGGCGGGAGATGGAAGCGGGTCGCATCGGAGCGGCGAAGGTCCGCAAGTACCACATCTGGATCAACCTGTTCGTCCTTTCGATGGTCGTCGTGGTGTCTTCCCACCACCTCGCGCTCCAATGGGTCGCGGTCGAAGCCACGACCCTGTTCTCCGCCCCGCTGATCTACCTGCACGGCGACCGGAAGGGGATGGAAGCCGCCTGGAAATACCTCCTCATCTGCTCCGTCGGGATCGCTTTCGCGTTCCTCGGGATCATCTTCCTCTCTCGGGCGGCCGGGGACATCCCGCTGACCTACACGGCGGTCCCCCTGGCGGCGGGGCATCTCGATCCCCGGTTCCTGCGGCTGGCTTTCCTGTTCTTCCTGGTCGGGTACGGAACGAAGATGGGGTTGGCACCGATGCACACCTGGCTGCCGGACGCGCACAGCCAGGCGCCCGCCCCCGCGTCCGCGATGCTCTCCGGGGTCCTCCTGAACTGCGCCTTCCTTTCCATCCTCCGTGTCGCTCCGGCGATTCCCGGTACGTACGCCTCACCCTTGATGATCCTTTTCGGGATCGTGTCGATCGCCGTGCCCGCTTTCCTGGTCGCCGTGCAGAGGGACATCAAGCGGCTGCTGGCGTTTTCCTCCATCGAGAACATGGGGATCGTCTCCCTCGGGATCGGGTTCGGAGGGGCCGCCCGGCCGGCCGCCCTGCTCCACGTCCTGAACCATTCCGTCGCCAAGGTGCTGCTGTTCCTGGTCGCGGGGGACCTCATCCTCCGCTTCGGCACCCAGAGGATCCGGAAGATCCGGGGCGTCCTCCGGCAGGCTCCCCTGTCCGGCTTCCTCCTCTTCGGGGGGATCCTGGCGATCGCGGGTTCGCCCCCGTTCGGGCCGTTCTGGAGCGAATTCGGCATCCTCGCCGGGGGCGTAGCCGGAGGGCACCTTGCCGTGGCCCTGTTCTACCTGGTCCTGCTCGCGGTCCTCTTCGGATCCTTCCTGGCGCACGGGAGCAACATGGCGTTCGGGGAAGGAGAGCGGAACACCGCGACCCCCGCGGAGTGGTGGTGCCTCGTCCCCGCCTGCGCGCTGCTCTTCGCCTCCCTCTGGATGGGCCTTCATGTCCCGGCGGGGCTTTACAAGGCGCTGGAGGATCTCTCCTCGATGGTTTCCTTCTCATGAACGTCCACGCCTTCGATCTCGCCGATTCCCCGCCCCTGGACGAGGACGGCTTCCGGGCCTTCCTCCTCGGGACAACCGCCGGGGGAGACCGCCTCCTCGCGTTCTTCGCGGAGGAAACGGCCCCGGGGAGTATCCTCCTCCATGCGGTCGCCGGAGGATCCGTTCCCGGACGGTACGCCCACGGCAGCGTGCGCGTTTCCGATCGATCCTTCCGCACCTTCACGGATGTCTGCCCGGCCACCCACTGGTTCGAGCGGGAGATCTACGACCTGTTCGGCATCGTTCCCGAAGGCCACCCCGAGCTGAACCCGTTGCGCTTCCACGAAAGCTGGCCGAAGCGGTTTTTCCCGTCGCGGAGCGTCTCCGCGCCGGCGCCGGATCCACGCAGAGGATACCGGTTCCTGCAGGTCCGGGGCGAGGGGATCCACGAAGTCTCCGTCGGGCCGGTCCACGCGGGGGTCATCGAGCCGGGGCATTTCCGGTTTTCCTGCGCCGGGGAAACGATCCAGAACCTGGAGATCCGGCTCGGGTACCAGCACAAAGGGACGGAGTCGCTGCTGCGCGGAAAACCCGGGATGAAGCACCTGATCCTTGCCGAGTCGACCTCGGGGGACACGGCCGTCGGGCATTCCAACGCCTGCGCCCGTCTGCTCGAAGTCATCCTGGCGACGCCCGCGGGCCGCGCGGCGGAAGATCGGCGTTCCGTGGCGCTGGAACTGGAACGGATCGCCAACCATATCGGAGACCTCGGCGGGCTTTCCGCCGACATCGGGTACCTTTTCGGAGCCGCCCACTTCGCCCACTTGCGAGGAAAGGCGTTGAACTTCCTCATGGGACTCACGGGCAACCGGTACGGCCGCGGCCTGAACCGGATCGGCGGGATCGGCCCTTGCGCCTCGCGAGCCGGCATCGAAGGCATGCTCGACGGGTTGCGACAGTTGCGCGCCGAGGTCGAACGGGCGGGGTCCACCATGCTCGAATCGCCTTCGGTCGTCGTGCGGATGGAAGGGACCGGGCGCCTTCTCCATAGGACGGCGAAAACGCTGAACATCGTCGGCGTCGCCGGCCGCGCCTCCGGCCGGGACGTCGACGGGAGAAGGGATTTCCCGTCGCCCTGTTTCCTGGAGTTTCCCCCCGGGAAAGTCCTCCTCGAAGGGGGCGACGTCCTCGCCCGCGCGCGCGTTCGCTTCGAGGAGACGCTCGCCTCCTTCCGATGGTTGACCCGGGTGATCCCGTTGGCAGGCTCCCGGCGCGCCGACCCGCCTCCCGGCCCCGGGAGCGTACCGCAATGCCGCACGCTGGCCGTTTCCGTGGAGGAAGGATGGCGCGGGGAAATCGTCCACGCCGCCGTCTTCGACAAGGAAGGAGAGATATCCACGTACAAGGTCGTGGACCCCTCGTTCCACAATTGGCCGGCGCTTTCCTTCGCCGTGCGGGAAAACGTCATCTCCGATTTTCCCCTGTGCAATAAAAGCTTCAACCTGTCGTATTCGGGCGCGGACCTGTAGGGAGGAAACCATGCTGGAAGCGTTCACCGGAAGATTCCGGATGGGGAACACGGCGGTGAAACTGCCGCCGGAACGGATGCCGGAAGCGTACCGCGGAGTTCCCCGGCTCGGGGAGGAGTTTTTCCGCGGCGGCACGGCGGAGAAATGCGCGCGGGCCTGCCCGACGGATGCGATCGACCCGGCGGGAAAAACCGTCGACCTCGGGCGATGCGTGTTTTGCGGACTTTGTGAAGAGGCGTGCGGAGGGAACGGGATACGGTTCACCCCGGACCCGCATCTCCCGTTCGGATCGCGGGAGCAGCTGGTCCTGGGCAGGTCTTCCCTCGAACCCCCCGTCGCGGGAGTGAAGCTGCGCTCCCTTCTCGGACGGTCCCTTCACCTGCGGGAAGTGTCCGCGGGCGGATGCAACGGATGCGACCTGGAGGCGCAGGCCGCCGGGAATCCGAACTTCGACATCCAGCGGTTCGGGATCGATTTCGTCGCCTCCCCGCGTCACGCCGACGGGATCCTGGTCACCGGTCCGGTTTCGAAGAACATGAAGGAAGCCCTCGTGGAAACATACGAGGCGGTGGCGGAGCCCAAGGTGGTCATCGCCGTTGGCGCCTGCGCGGCCAGCGGCGGCGTTTTCCGCGGTTCGTACGCGGTGGAAAACGGGGCGGGGGGAGTGGTCCCGGTCGACATCTTCATTCCGGGATGTCCGCCGCACCCCCTGTCGATCGTCTACGGGATCGCGGGATTTTTCGGGAGGTACCCGAAAAAGGTTCCGGCCGGGAGGCCGCGATGATGGAGCGCCGGAAGCGCTGACGCGGTCAGGCGCCGGCCGCTTTCCTTCCGCCCATGCGCTCTTCCCCGAGGAGCCTGCGGGCGACGTCTTCCGGAAACAGGTGGTTCACTTCCTTTTCCACGGCGGAGACGATGGGGTGGGTGCGGTTTTCCCGTTCCATGCACCAGACCTCGTCCATGTCTTCGTCGACGGTCAACATCCCATCCGATACCACCAGCGGGAACATGATGCAGAAGCGCGGTTTGAACTCCCATTCGTGCCGCCCGAGTTCGACCGCCGCCTTCTGCAGGGAGCAGCCGTGGTCCGGGTGGAAGAAGACGCAGTAATCGCCCGCCACGTTGGTTTCGACCGCCATGCCGCTGGGGCAGTCCGGATCTTCGACCGTCTCGCCGAACCAGGAAGCGGGATCGGAGGCCTCCTGCCGCACGTACGGCAGAAACAGCTCCGCGTTCCGCAGGATGACTTCCGACTCCTCGATATCGGCCCAAACTCCGCCCCGGCAGCAGCGGCTCTTGCACTTTTCGAGGCGGCAGCGGCTGGGGAACTTTGCGCGGAAAACGAGCGGATCGATCCTCATCGGGGGGAACCTTTTTCCGATTCGCGTGGATTTGCCGCACGTCGGCGCGGCGTTATGAAGAAACATTCTAATCTTCCCCGCGGCGCCGTGCAAGGGCACGAACCGATGATGGCACGCACCGATGTGTGTCCCGGTTTTGCGGGAGTTCTGATCAACGTCCCGGTTTTGCGGTTTTGCGGTTCGCGGAAACGGAAAGGGCTCCCCGGGGGGAGCCCTCTCCGCAAGATCCTTTTTCCCCGGCGCCGGCTTACAGCTTCCCGACGAGAACGAAGGCGATGACCAGGGCGTAGATGACCAGGGACTCGATCAACGCGAGGCCGACGATCATCGGGATGAAGATCTTGTTCTGGGCGGAAGGATTGCGCGCGATCCCCTCCAGCCCGGCGGCGATGGCCCTGCTCTGGCCCAGCGCGCCGCCGAAGGCGGCGATCGCGATGCCGAACCCCGCCGTCAGGGCGATGACGGCCTTCACATTGGATTCTCCGCCCGCGGCCGGAGCGCCTTCCGCCGCTAAAGCCACCGACGCCACCGCCACGAAGAGCAGGGCGACGAGGAGTGAAAAAGTGAACCTGCGGAACATTGGGTGTTCCCCCTTTCAGGATGTTCCCGGCGGCTTTGTCCCGCAAGCCCGCCGGGGTGGTGCCTGTATCATCGACCGGAGATCGACGTCCCCCGGTTCAATGTTCCTCCGAATGCGACACGGCGCCGGAAATGTAGATCATCGAGAGCACGGTGAAGATGAACGCCTGCATGAAGGAGACGAAGAGCCCGAGGCCCATGAAGACCGACGGAACGAGGATGGGGACCAGCGCCATGAAGCCGGCGACCACCGCGTGGTCCCCCGTGATGTTTCCGAAAAGGCGGAGGGAGAGGGACATCGGCCGCGCCAGGTGGGAGATGACCTCGATCGGCAGCATGATGGGGGCCATCCACCACACCGGGCCGAGGAAATGCTTGAAATAGGCGATGCCGTTCTCCCGGACGCCGAAGTAATGGGTCGAAAGGAAAATGACCAGGGCGAGCCCCACGGTGATGTTCATCTTCTGCGTAGGGGGCAGGAACCCGGGAATGAGCCCCAGGAGATTCATGAACAGGATGAAGAGGAAGCACGTTCCGAGAAGAGGGAGGTACTTTTTGGAATGGCGCCCGATGATGTCCTCCGCCAGCTGCGCGAGGAACCCGAGGATCAGCTCGAAGAGGTTGCGCAGGGTGAAGCTCGGCTCGGGGACCACCATCTCGGAGGTTTTCCTTCCGCCCACGACGAGGAAGGACCCGGCGACGAGGAACACGGCGATGAACACGGCGGAGTACATGTAGAAGTACCGCTCTCCCCCGGGCAGCGTCATGAACCAGGACCAGCCGTGGCCTTCCGCCGCCAGCGCGGCCGCCGGCATCGCGGCCGGCAAGAGCAGTCCGAGAATCGCCTTGCGCATTTCCAAGCCCCCCGTAGAAGATGGCGGAGCGATCACTCCGCCGGCCGGAACGATTTCACCAGGGCCTCCAGGAAGACCCCGAGGAAGAGCGACGTCAGCCCGAGCAGAAACCCCAGCACGTCGAACCAGCCGGAGCGGACGACCAGGTAGACGATCCCGATCAGCCCGAGGAACTTCACCGCGTACTGGACGACGAACCGCTTGTTGACCGCCCCCTCGCGCAGGAACGCCTTCTCCAGGATCTTCCGGATGAGGAAGAAGTTCCCCCAAGCAATGGCGGCCCCGCACGCCGCTCCGGGAAGCAGCCGGAAGCTCGCCGCCCCGGCGGCTCCCGCGGCGGCGATCCCCGCGAGAACCAGCGCGGCGCAGATCAGGATCCGCCGTTCGAGGGACCGCAGGGAAATCCCCCCGGGCGCTTCCGGCCCGCGGTCAGCTTCCACCGGGCTTCCCCCGGTTTTCCTCGTCCTTTTCCAGGTCCTTCCCGGACCGGACGGCCGCGCGGTACAAGCTGCGCACCCCCGCGGCGAACCCGAAACCGATCCAGAGGATCATCAGCCACGGAGCGGTCCCGAGCCAGCGGTCGAGATAGTAACCGATCGCCATGCCGATGACCACCGACAGCGCCATTTCGAGCCCGAGGGCGCTGTACTTTCCCAGCTCCCGGAACAACGCCTTTCGATCCTGCCGGTCGGTCATGAGGACAAATGCCGGTTTCTTATCACATGATCCGGGAATCCGTCAACCGGTATCCGGGCGGGCGAGGGGCACGCGTTCCCTCCGCTCACAGGGTGGAAAGGACCGCCTTCGCGGCGGCGACCGTCCGGTCGAGGTCCCGTTTCGTGTGCGCCAGGGAGACGAAACCCGCCTCGAACTGCGACGGCGCGATGTAGACGCCGCGCTCGAGGAGGCCGTGGAAATACGCGGCGTACCGCTTCGTGTCGCTGCGCTTCGCCGAGGCGTAGTCGGTCACGGGGCCCTTCTGGAAGAAGGTGGTCCACATCGAGCCGACGCGGTTGGTGTACGAGGGGACGCCGGCGGCCGCGAACGCCTTCGCCATCCCCCCGGCGAGATAGTCCGCCTTCGCGTTGAGATCCCGGTACGCTCCCTTGCGGGACAGCTCCGTCAGCGCGGCGATCCCCGCGGCCATCGCCAGCGGGTTCCCGGAAAGGGTGCCCGCCTGGTAGACCGGTCCGACGGGCGCCAATGCGTCCATGATCTCCTTCCGTCCTCCGAACGCCCCCACCGGCAGGCCGCCGCCGATGATCTTGCCGAGGACGGTGAGGTCGGGCGCGATCCCGAAGAGCTCCTGCGCCCCGCCGAAGGCGACGCGGAACCCCGAGATCACCTCGTCGAAGATGAGGAGCGCCCCGTGCTTTTTCGATAGCGCGCGCAGGTCCGGGAGGAACCCCGGGGCCGGAGGGACCACTCCCATGTTGCCGGGAATCGGCTCGACGATGACGGCTGCGACCCGGTCCCGGTTCCGCTCGAGGAGGCGCCTCACGGAGGCGATGTCGTTGAACGTCGCCGTCAGCGTATGCTTCGCCGCCTCCTTGGGAACGCCGGGGGAGTCGGGAAGGCCGAACGTGAGCGCTCCGGAGCCGGCCGACACGAGCATAGCGTCGGCGTGCCCGTGGTACCCGCCCTCGAACTTGATGATCTTGTCCCTCCCCGTGTACCCCCGCGCCAGCCGCACGGCGCTCATCGCCGCCTCGGTGCCGGAGGAGACCAGCCGCACCTTTTCGATGGAAGGGAACGCTTTCCGGATGAGGTGGGAAAGCCCCACCTCGCCCGGGGTCGGGGCGCCGTAGCTCGTGCCCCGGACCGCCGCCGACCGGACGGCGGCCACAACCTTCGGGTGGGCGTGCCCCAGGATCATCGGTCCCCAGGAACCGACGTAGTCGACGAAGGTGTTCCCGTCCACGTCCCGCACGGAGGCGCCCTTCGCCCGCTCGATGAACAGCGGCGTTCCGCCCACCGACCGGAAAGCGCGGACGGGAGAATTCACCCCGCCGGGGATCAGGTCCTTCGCCAGCGCGAACAACTTGCTCGAGGTCGTCGTCTTCAAACGGGCCAAGGGGTGTCGCCTCCTGCTTGAGGGGGTTTCTTTCCGGGGAAAGAGACGGAATTATACCCCCCATGGTTTACACTGTCAATATAACGCATGGGATTTCCGGGGTTTTCCGGAAATTACAAAACGGCATTATAGATCCGCTTGACACGAGTGGAAAGCCGGGGTAAAAGGAAAGTTTCCACGAGGTTTCATTGTTTTATTTCGAGTGCCTTCGGGTTATTTCTGGAACAGGGGGACATGCCTTGAGCGTTCGGGACAAGGAATTGATCGAGAAACGGTTCGGCCCTCTCTGGTCGGGAAGGAACGAGATTGTGTGGGCGGGGCAAACCCGTACGTTATTTGAAGTAAAACGGTCTTTCGATCTGACAGGCGCAGATATCGTGGCCATCGACCTCCACGAACTTCCGGAGGGCCGGTTCGCATTCCGCTTTTACGACGGAGACGACCGGAGGGTGGCCGTCTTCGTCTTCGACGCGGAAGGGAGGATCATCGAAGAGCACCGCGCCCACATCGCGGAGTGGCTCGGCGATCTTTATCACGACACCGGCGGACTGGCCTTCGACCCGGAGGCGATGGTCCACATCCTCCGGAAATTCCAAGCGGAAGGAACCCAATGACCCTGAAATGCAGAAAGAGCGCGGTGAAGGAATCCGCCGCCCAGTGGAACCTCGATGCCCTCGTGGAGACGCCGGGAGGCGACCTCCTCCCCTGTTTCGTTTCGGTGATCTCCACCTACTGCACCGTGCAGGCCGCCAACTCCGGAGACGGCGAGACGCTTCTCGGGACCGTATCGGAAGCATTGGGAGCCCCTCCCTCCACCCCTCCGCAGACGGTCAAGGGCGGTTCCTGCGACGCCGGGGACGGAGACGAGGAGTTCCCCTTCTCCGGCTCCATGGTGTCCGCCACATGGGATTTTCCCAAGGAACGCAAGCCGGAAGTCCTCGATGCCTTCCACGGCCTGTTCGGGCTCGGCCCGCGGGAGCCCCGATGAATTCCTACGTCGAACTGGTCCGCCGCCGCCTGGAGGACCGCACGGCCAACCTCCTCGGGAACCTCGAAGAGCTCCCCGAGGCCCAGCTGCGGTTCACGATGCGGATCTTCGGAGACTGCGTCGACGAGGAAACGGCGAGGCGCATGTTCTCCGGGTACAGCGAGCATCTCTCGGAAGGGGAGCTCCGGAACTTCGCCCGCGAGTTCATTCCCGCCTATACCGAGTACGCGATCGCCGAGCTCGAGGGGAAGAAAAAGGACGGCGACCGGTTCGAGCCGCCGTTCCTCACCCAGGAGGAGTACCAGGAGATGGCGGTCCGTGAGAAGTGGGCCCGGATCGCGGACCGCCTTGAACAGGTGTCCTCCCTTCAGCTTCGGAGGGAGCTCGCCCGGTCGGCGATGCTGTTCCGGCCGTACATGATCTCCGATCCGTCCTTCAACGAAGGGGTCCTCGAGTTTTCCCTGTATTTCGACCTTCTCGAACGGTTGCGTCCCTTGACGGAGGAGCGGCTCCGGGAGGCGGCGGCCGCGGTCTCGCGGGGGATCGCGCGGGCCGTGGAAGCGGGCGCCACGGAGGAAGGAGAGCGCCTGCTGCGGGAGATCCGGCAAACGGCGGGATCCGCCGCGGGGCTGCCGGCGGACCCGGAAACGCTCCTCGGGCCCCCGATGGAAAGGTACCCGCGGACGGCGCCGCCGGAATACCGCCTGCGGGAGTTGAGAAACGCGCTCGCATCGATGTCCCTCAAGGACCTGCGCCTCTCCGCGCTGGTCCACCTCGATTTGCTGACCGCGGAGGAGACCCGCCGGATCGTCACGCCGTTCTTCGAAAAGTACCCCTCCTTCTTCGAAATGCCGTCCAGGGAATTGCGGGACCTGATCGTGTCCGTCGCCGAGTCCGTCGAGGACCGGGCGATCACCCGTTTCATCGAACGGTTCGGAACCGGCCGGATGTCGATGACATGCCCCGTGGATTACATCGTGTGGAAGCTGATGCCCGAGGAAGAACGGCTCGCCGCGCTGCGGCGGGACAACGAGCGCATGGACTCCGCGATGATGTCCCGTCACCTCGCCCGGATCCTTCTTTCCGGAAACGAACGGGACCTTTCGGACGCGGGGAAGCAGATCGCCCTCCTGACCGACCCGGAATACATCGAGGGGCACGGCGATCTCCTCAAGCGGCTCGGCGGCGCGGACGGCGGGGAGCGGATCAAGCGTCTCTACGACCGCGTGACGATCCTTTCCGTCCGGATGGCGGGGCAGCGGGCGGAGGAACGGGAAACGGCGTACCGGGAGGTCCGGGAGACGATCGCCGGCGCGGCGGAAAGTTCCGCCGCGACCACCAAGGGGAGGTGAGGGCGGAATGGTTTTCGAATACATGGACCGCATGGTGATGTTCCAGGACACTCCGGAAGGGCTTACGGCGGACATGGACTGGCTCAAGGAGGCCGGGGAGGACGGCTGGGAACTGGTCTCCTCGCTGCCCCTCATCGCCCCGAACCGGGACGGGATCGCGTACGGCACGGTGGGGTCCCATTTCATCCTGAAAAGGGAAAAACGGAAGCAGTGAAATCAAAAATCGTTTTACCCTTAAAAAACGCTTGACACGGGTGGTTCCTTTGCGGTATAAAATAAAACACATTTATAAAACAAGCCGCGACAGTACGTGGAAATTCATGATTTTCGCCGGGTTTCCCCCCTTCAAAGGGTTCCGTTCCGGGGGAAGTACTTGTTGGTTCCGTTTCGTAAAAACTTGAGGAAAGGGGGCGGTCGCCAGCGGGAGAAGGACTCCAGAGGATCCGGTAAGGATAAGGAGCAAACGGTTTTTCGCAAGCTGCGCGAACCAAGCAAATTTTGAAGAGGAGGGGAAGAATGGCTGAATCATGGCGCACCGAAAAGAAGCGGCCCAAAATCAAGGTCCTTCCTTGGCCCGCCATCCCGGCTCCTACGGTCGACGAAGTGTACGCCGGCGTGGACGAGAAAAGAAAGGAATACGCCCTCTGGGTGGAGTCGGCCGTCCGGCAGCAGTACAACGCCGACAAGCCCGAGTCGTTGAACGGCATCCGCGTCCTCGACATGACCACCAACCAGATCATTGGCCACTGGTGCTCCTCGCACTTCTCGGAGCTGGGCGCCGAAGTCATCATGGTCGAACCTCCGGGCGGCGATCCGCTCCGGAAGCTGGCCCCTTTCGGCCGCGAAGAGTACATGTTCACCTCCAAGGACGGTGAGAAGTGCGGCGCCCGGTTCCTGGCGGAGGCCCGGAACAAGTTCTCCGTCACCCTGAACGTCGATACCGACGAGGGGCGCAACCTGCTGAAGAAGATCATCCCCCAAGTCGACATCCTCATCGAAAACTCCGCTCCCGGGCACTATGACAGCCTCGGGATCGGTTATCGTCAATTGTCCGAAATCAACCCGCGCCTGATCTACCTCTGGGTCGGCCAGCGCGGCCAGTGGGGCCCCCTGAAGGACCAGCCCGGCGCCATGGACCCCGTCGCGCAATGCTCGATGGGCTTCGTCCACGGCACCGGCGCCCCGGTCTCCTTCGGCGGCACCCCGACCCGTTCCGGCTGGTGGCTTTGCGACCAGGTCGGCGGCACCTTCGCGGCCGTGGGCACGATGGCGGCCCTTTACGCCCGGGAGAAGTTCCTCGGGACGGGACAGTTCGTGGAGTGCACCGGAGCCGAGGCGGTTATCCGGATCATCGACTACAACTGGGCATGGAACGGGATGGACGGCTCCGTCCGGCCCCGTTACGGGAACTGGGACCTCGCGATCAACATCTACGCGGTCAACCCGTGCGCCGACGGCCAGATCATGGTGGGCGGCGGGCACGACCGGCTCTGGTTCCGCATCTGGCGGTCCGCCGGAAAGGTGAAACCGTTCCTCGAACAGCACATCGTCGAGGACCCGAAGCTCAAGGTCGTCACCGACCGGCTCCCGCACTACCAACAGGTCGAGACGTACACCACGCTGGTCGAATGGATGAAGGACCTCACCCGGTTCGAGTGCGAGACGGCGCTGCAGGAAGAGGAAGTGGCATCGGGCGGCGTGTCGTTCCTCGACGAGGTGTGCGAGTTCCCGCACTACAAGTACCGCGGTCACGTGCGGTTGCTCGATGACGGCGAGTACGGCCAGGTGCTCCTCGGGGGCTCGAGTTTCATCGGCTCCGGGACCCCGGGCCGCATCAAGTGGATCGGCCGGCCGGTGGGCAAGGACAACGAGGAGATCTACCGGAGGCTTGCCGGTAAGAACCGGTTCGATCTTGCCGATCTCAAGAAGGGAGGGGTAATTTAATGACCGGTGTCGACAAGTCCCTGAAGGACATGACGTTCGAGGATTACTGCAGGGCTGTTTTCAATATGAACGACGTGTACCATAAACCCGAGGTCCTCAAGGGGATCCGGGTCATTTCCACGACCCAGTACATCCTCGGCCCTTCCTGCGCGGCGTATCTCGCCGAGCTGGGCGCCGAGACGATCAAGGTCGAGCTGCCGAAACGGGGCGAGCCGATGCGGCACACCACCCCGTTCAACGAGCCGTTCCTGTACCCCCTCTCCCGGTGGATGCCGGACAAGGGGACCGGCCTCGGCTTCTTCGGCGCGAACCCGAACGAATACTTCCTTTCCCTCGACTTCCATAAGCCCGAGGCGATCCAGATCATGAAGCGCCTCGCTTCCAAGACCGACGTGTGCGCCGAAAATTACCGGGCCGGCACGTTCGACCGGTGGGGAATCGGGTACCGGCAGTACAAGGACTTGAACCCCCGCCTGATCTACCAGTGGATGGGCGGCTTCGGCGGTTGGGGCCCGGGGCGCAACCGCGCTTCCTACGACATCCTCGGCCAGGCCCAGGGCGGCTGCTTCTCCATCACCGGCTGGCCGAAGGAGTACGGCGGGATGCCGTCCAAGCAGACCATCTGGATCATGGACTACTGGGGCGGCGCGATTTCCGCGTTCAACATCCTCGCCTGCCTCTACTGGCGCGACAACGTCTCCGGGACGGGCCAGTTCCTCGAGTACTCCCAGGTGCACGGCGCGCAACGGCACCTGACCGACTTCATCTCCCTTTACGGCAAGACCGGCGTCGTCGCCCAGCGGTGGGGGAACTGGGAGCCGCTGCTGTGCGTGCACGGGATCCTCAAGTGCGGGAAATCGTCCTACCCGAACTCGAAGAACCCGCAGGAG
>JAJZRM010000021.1 GCA_021802685.1 Deltaproteobacteria bacterium
CGGATCCACCTACAGGGGGAAGTTCACCGGAACCTTCGGCCACATCGCCACGCAGAGCTTCTACCCTCCGCACCACATGACCATGGGAGAAGGCGGAGCCCTGTTCACGAACGACCCGAAGATGAAGCGGCTCATCGAGTCGTTCCGGGACTGGGGACGGGACTGCTGGTGCCCCCCCGGCCGGGACAACACGTGCCGGAAGCGGCACTCCCGCCAATCCGGGGAGCTTCCCTTCGGGTACGACCATAAGTACGTCTTCTCCCGCTTCGGGTACAACCTGAAGGTCACCGACCTCCAGGCGGCGGTCGGCTGCGCGCAGCTCGACAAGTTGCCGAAGTTCACCGAAGCGCGGAAGAGGAATTTCCGGGAGCTGTTCCGGCGGTTCGAGAAATACGCGGACCGGATCCTCCTGCCCGAGGCCACCGAGGGATCCGACCCGAGCTGGTTCGGATTCCTTCTGACGGTCCGGGAGGAAGCGGGGTTCACGAGGGACCGGATGGTCTCATTCCTGGAGCGCGGCGGGATCCAGACCCGGATGCTTTTCGCCGGGAACCTGCTGCGCCACCCGTGCTTCGACGCCCTGCGGAAGTCGAAGGGCGGCTACCGGGTCGTGGGGGATCTGCCGAACACCGACCGGATCATGACCCACACGTTCTGGGTCGGGGTGTACCCGGGCATCGATGCGGCACGGCGCGGCGTGATGGTGAAAACCGTGCGCGACTTCCTGGAGCGCCGGGGATAAGCGAAGGGGGCCGATGGGCGGGTCACCCGTCCGCGCCGCCCCGAATCCGCTCGTCGCCCGATTTCCGCGCCAGGCAGGATTCGTACACGTCCGCCACGTCCTTCGACAGCCGCTCCCACGTGTGCCGCTCGGCCGTGCGTTGCCCCGCCTCCCCCATCGCCGCTCTCCGCTCGCCGTCGAGGAGAAGAACGATCCTGGCCGCGGCGGCGTCCGCATCCCGCCCGTCGGGCAGGACGTAGCCGTTGACGCCTTCCTCGACGATGTCCTTCGCCCCGACGTTCGCGCTGACGATCACCGGGAGCCGCGAGGCCATCGCCTCCAGGACCACCATGCCGAACGTGTCGAACCGCGACAGCATCATCAGGAAATCGGAGGCGCGGTAAAACGCTTCCACCCCTTCCGCCTTGGGCCCGGCGAAGATCACCGCGTCGCCGACGCCCAGGGAGGCCGCCAGGGAACGGTACCGCCCTTCGTTCCCCTTCCCCACCACGAGGAGGCGAAGCCCCGCCCCGGGCCGCAGCGCCTTCGCCTTCGCGACCGCTTCGATGATCGCGTCGAGCCCCTTGACCTCGAAATTCATCCCGACGAACAGGGCCACGATTTCCGCGGGGCCGATGCCGTACCTCCCGCGGACCGAATCCCGGCACGCCGCGCGGTCGGACGGGGAATACCGCTCCGGATCCACGCCCGGGTGCAGCACCCGCATGCGGGACGGTTCGATCCGGTACTTCTCCCGGTACGCGTCTCCCGCGATCGAGGAGACCGGCAGGTACCGCGCGCAGCCGCCCTTCGCAAGGAGACGCTTCTCGACCCACGCCGTGACGCGGTCGAACAGGGTCGGGCGCCGCCCCCGGACCTCCCGCACCCAGGTCTCATGGGGGATCGAATGCATGGTGAACACGTCCGCCCGGAAGATCCGGTCGTGCGCGTGCACCAGGTCGAAATTCCCCTCCCCGATCCGCCGCTCGACGAACCACGCGAAGGCGGCCTGCCGAAGGAACCGGGGGAAAGGGATCCGCGGCACCCGGTGGAACGCGACCGGAGCGGACCCCGCGCGCCACCGGTTGGCGAAGACGTGCATTTCGAAGCGGCCGTCCAGGGCGAGCAGCGAAGTCAGCTCGTACACGAATTTCTCTCCGCCGCCGACGGTGCCGTACTTCGGAACGACCACCGCGACCTTGGGCGGCCCCGGCGAGGTCAATCCGTTCCCTTCCCGGCCGATTGCGTCCGCTCCCGGAGCTTGGCGTACTTGGTGAAGACCATCCAGGCCGACGCGGCGGAAATCACCAGCCCCTCCACGCCGTCGAGGAACCCGAGACGGAACAGGTAGGTCTTGAGGAAGGCGAAGGCGGGGCGAAGCGTCAGGTCGGAGATGCCGCACCGTTTCCCCCGCTCGAACATCTGACGGGCGGAGAGGTCGCCGTACCGGTTCATCTTGCCGAGGACGTCCCCGATGCCGGAGAATGAGTGGTGGATCAGGTGGTGGCGCAGCGGGAGCGGCTCCCCGGAAACCTCGACCCGCTCGTGGACGAGGTCGCCGGAAAACCGGGCCTTCCTTCGGTCGAACAGCCGCGTCGTGCGGTCCGGGTACCAGCCGCAGCGTCGGATCTCCTTCCCGCCGAAGAACGTGCGGCGCGGGACGGTGTAAGCGGCGGCCATCGCGGCTCCGGAAAGGACCCCCGCGATCTCTTCCGCCAGTTCCGGCGTCACCCGTTCGTCGCAATCGGCGTTGAACACCACGTCGTGGCTTGCCCGGTCGACCGCCTCCCGTTTCTGGGGGCCGAACCCTTTCCACGGGACGTCGAACACCTTGTCGGTGTATCGCAGCGCGATCTCCCGCGTGCGGTCGGCGCTTCCCGAGTCCACCACGACGATCTCGTCCGCCCACCGCAGCGACTCGAGACACGCCGCGATGTTCCTTTCCTCGTTGAAGGCGATGACCACGGCGGAAACGGGACGGCGGGAGGGACGGTTCATCGCCCCTCCCGCGTCGAAGCCAGGACGGCATCGAGGAGTTGCCGGGCGCCGTGCTCGGCCTGCAGCGCGCGACCCGCCTCGAGGGCGGACCGATGGTACCGCGGGTATTCCGCGCGGATGGCTTCGACGGCGCGCAGGAGCGCCTCCGGAGTCGGATCGTCGATGCCCACCCCGGCTCCGAACCGTTCCGCGGACCGCGCCATCCAAGTTCCGGAGGTGGCGACGATCGGCGCCCCCGCGGAGAAGGCATCCAGGGTCACGCCGCTGATCCGGTCGGTGAAATCTTCCCGGGAGTACGGCTGCAAGACGATGGCGCCCTCGAACATTTCCCGGTATTCCCGCGCGCCGAGGGTTTCGGGGATCATTCGAAGCGACGGGTACGACGCCTCGCGGAGCCGGTCCATCTCCGCAAGGACCCCCTCGTCGAACTTTCCGTAATGGCTCGCCGACGCCTGGACCGCGACGGGGAGCTCCGATCCGGCCTCCGCCAAACGGCGGACCAGGTCGACGACCTTCGGGAACCCCTTGTCCCTGCGCGCCGCGCCCGCGTACAGCACGTGCCGGAAATCCCCCCCGGCCGCCGCGGGGTCCGGGTCGGCCGGCGTGATCGGGTACGGAACGATCCGGACGTCACGGAACCCGCACGAGCGGAAAACGCCGGCCACCGTCCCGGTGGGTCCCATGAGAACCAGGTTGGGTTGCCGGCCGCTCACCTTCCGAAAGAACTCCTTCTTCGACGGCGTCGGGGTCACCCAGTGCAGGTACAGGAACACCTTGCCGGGGGGAATCGCCCCTCCGGCCGCCAGGGAGAGCGACAGCATGTCGGCACGACCGGCCGTCGACACGAGGATGCGCCCGGGTTCCCGGAGCAGCTTCCGGTAGAGAAAGAACGCCTCCGGACGGCGGATCCTGCGGTGGAAGTACGGGACGACCCGCACCCCTGGGCCCTCGAGATTCGGCAGCCGGGCGCGCGAACCGGCGAACACGGTGATCTCCCCGTCCCCTTCCCGCCGGGCCTTGCAGATACTTTGCACGAAGCTGTGGCAATGCCCCGCCTCGGATTCGAGCGTCGGTTCGACGATGCCGATCCGCGTCAAGGAAGGATGGATCAAAATCGATGTTCCCTCAACAGGGGAATCGTCTTGATGGGGTTCGCATATTCATCGTTCTTCATCAATATTACGAATCCCCTCGGTTTCGAAAGGACTCCCTCTTCTCCGGAAGAAACGGCGGGGAAATACGCTCCCAGATCATGCTTCTTCATGCTTCGGCGGATGAGGGAAATATTCAGTTTCTTGAAGGCCCCGTACCGGTCATAACCGTAGCCGTCGTCTCCCGGAACCTGGAAATCGTCTATCATCATCACGAATTTCTCCCAGCGGGAGGCGATCAAGGAGATTTCCTCCACCAGCGGACAATCTTTTCCCCAGTGGGCATCCAGGTAAAAGAAACATTCCTTTCGCACGACTTCCGGGTCCCGGCCGATCTCTTCGATGAATTTCCTGGAGTCGGAATGGATCAGGCAGACGTTCTTCATGCCTTTCAGCCGCATTTTCGCCAACGAGTGCAAAATCCGGTTGATTTCGGAGGAGTAAACAGGCAATCCCGATGTTTCCGCCAGGTATCCCGATGTATCCCCCAGGTACGTTCCGGTTTCGATGATGCAGGAAAAATCGTACTTCTTCCGCAATTCATCGAAAATCTCCTTCCTTTTCGTCGAACCGTTGAAACCCACGCCGTCTCCCGGCACATACGAAGGGGAGTTCGTGAACACGTGAACGGCGGTTTCCAAATTGTTCATCCGGTTGATGAGATCCCGTAAATAGTGCTTCCTGATCGCATTCATCATGAGGTCTTCTCTTCCCCCCGGGTATCCGTTTTTTCCATCAATATCGCCATCGCCGCCGCGGCTTCCGCCGGCCGGAGGCTCACGCGGCACTCCGCATCCCGGTCGCACTCTCTTTGGAGGCATGCCATGCACGCCAACGGCGCCTGCAGGAACCGGTGGCCCGGACCGACGGGAGCGTTCCGGATCCCGTCGGTGGCCCGGAACACCGATACCGTCTTCGCCCCGGACGCCGCCGCCAGGTGCAGCGGCCCGGTGTCCGGCCCCATCATGTGCCCGCAGGCGCGGTACGCGGCGGCAAGCGCCTTGAAGCCGAGCGGCGGCAGCAGTTCGACGCGCCCCCGCGCAAGCCGGCGGACCGCCAGGCAATCCGCCCGCTCTCCTTCCGTTCCCCAGGAAAGGAACGTCCCCAGCGCGGGAAAACGTTCCCGGAGAAACCGCACGGCCTCCGCCCAGAACACCGGGTCCATCCGCTTCGTGGCCCAAGTGGTTCCGGGGTGCACGGCCAACAGGGGAACCGCGCCGGGAAGCGCCTCCGACAGGATCCGCTCGGCTTCCGCCGCCTGTTGCGGCGTGATCGCCACCTCCGCCGGGAGATCATCGAGGGAGAACGCGCCGCCGAAGGGGGCGCTCACCACACGCAGGATCTTCTGCGTCACGTGCCGGTCCGTTTCCTCCGCCGCGGGCCGCCGGTTGGTGAACCATGCGTTCTGCCGTTCGCGGGCGGCCGTCCGCGGGAAGCCGTACCGCACCGGGGCTCCCGACAGGTACGTCACCACGCCGCTCTTGATGTTCCCCTGCACGTCGAAGGCGGCGTCGTACCGTTCCCGCCGCAGCTGCGCGACCGCGGCGGCGGCCGCCCGCCATGCGGCCGGGGAGCCTGCCCGTCCCCTCCACTCCTTGATGGGAAGCGGGACGACCTTCGCGATGCCGGGATTCCCTTCGAGGAGTTCCGCGAACCGGGCGTCCACGGCCCAATGGATCTCCGCGGCGGGGACCACGCCGCGCAGGTACGTCACCGCCGGCAAGGCATGCAGGATGTCTCCCATGGCGGAAAGCTTCACGATCAGGATCCGCCGGAGGTCAGGCACCGGGAGCGGTTCCGTTCGGCAGGAGCGACCGGGCGGCGTCGATCACCATCTCCGCGGTGACGCCGAGCATGCACTCGTGCCCCCGGTCGCACGTCCGGAGCCGGCAAGGCGAGCAGTCCACTCCCGCCCGGACGACCTTTGCGTTGGCCGCCCACGGAGAGGTCCGGCGCCAGTCGGTGGGGCCGAAGACCGCCACCAGGGGGACGCCGAAGGCGGCCGCGATGTGCATCGGCCCGGAGTCGTTGGTCACGAGGAAAGAGGACAGGGAAAGGAGCGCCATCATCTCCCGGATGGTCGTGCGGCCCGCCAGGTTGACGGGCGCATGCCGCATCGCGGCAACTATATCGCCCGCCAGCGGTCTTTCCGCCGCCGATCCCACAACGACGGCCGCCGCCCCCCACTCCTCCGAGAGGGCGTCCGCGACCGCGGCGAACCGGTCGGGGAACCATCGTTTCGCCGATCCGTACGTGGCCCCCGGATTGATCGCCAGGATCGGCTTTCCCCGTTCGATCCCGAAGGCCGCCAACCGGGCCGCCATCGCCTCCCGTTCCCCCTCCTCCACGAAAAGGCGCAGGGACGGGGCCGCGGGACGGGGGATTCCGAGCGCCTCGACGAGGAGGAGGTAATACTCCACTTCATGGAATCCGAGGATGTCCGGATTCACCCGCACGGGGTGCGTGAGGAGCATCCATCGCCCGTCGGTGGCGTATCCGGCCCGCTCCGGGATCCCCGCGAGGAAGGCCAGGAGGGCCGCGTCGAAGGCGTTCTGGAACAGGAGCGCGGCGTCGAACCGGCGGCGGCGCAACTCCCCGGCCAGCCGCAGCCGGCCGAGCGCGCCGTCGTGCCTCCCGGGCCGCTCGTAGACCAGCACCTCGTCCACGTCCGGGTGGCCTCGGAACAGATCCGCCACGATCGGGCGGGCCAGGAGGACGATGCGGGTTCCCGGAACCGCCAAGCGAAGCGTGGCCAATGCCGGTGTCGTCATCACCGCATCGCCCAGCCAGTTCGTCGCCCGCAACAGCAGGGATCCCGGCAGATCTTTCAATTTCATTAGGGAATCCGCCCTCTCCAAAGACAAACGCGCGCCGGCAGGCCCGCATAGGTATCATATTATCCCGAACGGGGTTATCCCCGCCCGCCTTTTTTCCTCCCGTGGCGCGCATGTATCTGGTATATATAGATGTTCCGTGGAGGGATGGCCGAGCGGCTGAAGGCGGCGGTCTTGAAAACCGCTGAAGCGCGAGCTTCCGTAGGTTCAAATCCTACTCCCTCCGCCATGGCGTTTTCCCGGGATGTTTCGGAGAACCGGAGAGGTGGCCGAGTAAGGCTGAAGGCAACCGCCTGCTAAGCGGTTGTACGGATAAAACCGTACCGAGGGTTCGAATCCCTCCCTCTCCGCCATTCCCCCCTCCCGGATGGGCGAACGGCCGTTGCGTGGAGAGGTGTCCGAGCTGGCCGAAGGAACGCGACTGGAAATCGCGTAGGCGGCTTATACCCGCCTCGAGGGTTCGAATCCCTCCCTCTCCGCCATTTTTTTCCGTACCCGGAGGCGCCGGGGATTCGAACCGAGTCGAGCGCCGAGCAGGTGCGAGGAAGAGCCGCCATGGACGGCGGCGAAAGCGAGACGAGGCGGCCCGGAGCGAGGAGACAGGATGTCGAGGAGCGGAGGGGAATCCCTCCCTCTCCGCCATTTTTTACGCATGAGTTTCCGCGCCGGAGTTGCGCGGACCCCCCATCAACAATCGAACGAGGAGGAATGAATGAAGAAGATCACTCTGCTGGTCGCCGCTCTGATGTTGGTTGCCCTCGCCGGCACGGGCTGCAAGAAGAAGCAGCCGCCGCCGATGCCCCCCCAGGGGACGATGGAACAGCCCGGGATGCCCGGCGCGCCGCACGGGGAAGGCGGGCCTCCCCCCGTCGAAAAGACGATCGTGGTCCCCGGCGACGTCAAGGCGGCGTGGAAGGCCGTCAAGATCGAGGTCGAATTCAAGGAAAAGAAGGCCAAGAAGCAGTTCACGGTGCCGCTCAACTCCGAGTTCAAGGTTCCCGACTCCGGACTCACCTTGAAGGTGGGTGCGTTTCTTCCTCAATTCAAGATGGAGCAGGACCGGATCACTTCCGGATCCAACAACCCGGAAAATCCCGTCGTGCGGATCGAGGTGTTCGAGGAAGGCAAGGAGATCTTCCAAGGGTGGCTGTTCTCGAAATTTCCCGCGGTGCACCCGTTCACCCACGAAAAGTACGCCTTGACGCTTCTGGAAGGGGTCAAGAAGTAACGCGGCGCATTTGCCTGCAGGACCGGGGGGTGGACCGAAAGGGCCACCCCCCCCCTATTTTTTCGCGCCCTGGAGGACCTCGATCATCCGGCCGTGGATCCTTCCGTTGGAGGCCAGCAGGTCCGCCTGGTGGATGTCGTATGCGGTGCCGTCGAGACGCGTGGCGGTGCCGCCCGCCTCGCGCACGATCAGAAGCCCCGCCGCCGTGTCCCACGGTTTCAACTTCAGTTCCCAGAACCCGTCGAACCGCCCGCAGGCGAGGTAACACAGGTCGAGCGCCGCGGAGCCGTCCCGGCGGATCGCCTGGCCGGTGAACACGAACGCCCGGAAGTAGTCGAAGTTGTTGTCCTTCGATACCTTGACGTCGTAGGCGAAACCGGTGGCCAACAGCGATTTTCGCAGGTCCGCGGTTTCCGAGACGGAGATGCGTTCCCCGTTCCGGAAGGCCCCCGAACCCGGCGTCGCGGTGAACGTTTCGTCGAGCAACGGATCGTACACCACGCCTGCCGCCGTCTTCCCCTCCCGTTCCACGGCGACGGAAACGCAGAAGCAGGGATATCCGTGCGCGTAGTTCGTGGTTCCGTCCAGCGGATCCACGATCCACCGGTACGGCGAGGAGGAGGAAAGCTCCGGGCTTTCCTCCGACAGGACTCCGTGGTCGGGGAAGGTTTCGCGGATCCGGCCGAGGATATACTTTTCCGACTCCCGGTCCACATCCGTGACCAGGTCGATCTCCCCCTTGAAATGGACCTTCTGCCGCCGTCCGTAGTTGCTCCGGAGGATGTCCCCGGCCCCGCGGGCGACGTCTTCCGCGAAGGCCAGCAATTCGCCGTTCTCCATGCGTACCCCCTTTTTAACCAAAGCCGGACATTCGGCGATTATAATATGGGGTGCGCCGCCCGGGAAAAAGTTCCGCGGCGAACCGACCAAAGCGCCCCGGAGGCATCAAGGATGACGATCCGAACCGCGGCACGGCTCCTCCTTTTCCTTTCATTGATTCTCCCCGCGTGCGCGTCCACGAAGGCCGCCAAGACATGGAACGCCGGCGACACCGTGATCTGTCCCCACTGCGGGAGGGAGTTCCTCCTGCCGGAGAAACTCGGCAAATAGCGCCACTATCTCGCATGGAGGTTCTCCGGTGCCCGGAATCACCCGGTTCGGCGTCTCCCTGGACGAGGGGCTGCTGTCCAAGTTCGACCGTCTCATCGGGCGGAAGGGATACGCGACCCGCTCCGAGGCGATCCGGGACCTGATCCGGGACAGCCTGGTCCGGGACCAGTGGGAGCTCGGCGACGCCGACGCGGTGGGCACCCTGACCCTTGTATACGACCACGAAACCCGGGAACTCGAGGAACGCCTCACGGAACTTCAGCACGCCCACTACCGGGCGATCGTCTCCACGCTCCACGTGCATCTGGATCCCCACCATTGCCTGGAGGTTCTCGTCCTGCGCGGGAAAGCCTCCCTTCTGAAAACCATCGCCGACCAGCTCGTCGGGACGCGGGGGGTCAAGCACGGGACGTTTTCGGCCACGGCGGAAGGGAAAGCGCTCGGGTGATATATTTTTTTCTTCCTTGGTGGCACGAAAATACGAATCGTGGCATTATTTCCCGCATCGAAATGGAGGGAGGGGCGGTCATGCACATGGCGGACGCGCTGCTGTCCCCCGCCGTAGGTGCGACGTTCTGGGCCGGGACGGCGGCGGCGATCGGCTACGCCTCGAAAAAACTGAAAAAACGCCTCGACGACCGGAAGATCCCCCTGATGGGCGTGGCGGGCGCCTTCATCTTCGCGTCCCAGATGATCAACTTCACGATCCCGGGGACCGGGTCGAGCGGACACCTCGGAGGAGGGATGATCCTTGCGATCCTTCTTGGGCCGCACGCGGCGTTCCTCGTCACGGCCTCCATCCTGACGGTCCAGGCGTTCTTCTTCGCGGACGGAGGATTGCTGGCCCTCGGGTGCAATATCTGGAACCTCGGGATCTACCCTTGCTTCGTCGCCTACCCGCTGATCTATAAACCGCTGGCGGGAGACGGCAAAAGCCCGAAACGCATCGTCGTCGCGTCGCTTTCGAGCGCGGTCGTCGCGCTCCAGGCGGGCGCCTTCTCGGTCGTTCTGGAAACATCGCTTTCGGGAAAGACGGAACTTCCGTTCGCCACGTTCCTCCTGCTGATGCTGCCGATCCACCTGGCCATCGGGTTCGTCGAGGGTTTCGTCACGGCCGGCGTGGTCCGGTACGTCCATGCGGTGCGCCCCGAGATCATCGAAGGCGACGGCTCCGCCGGAACCCTCCCCTCGGGGGCTTCCCTTCGGAACCTCCTGGCCGGTTTCGTGGCGTTGGCCGTCGTGACGGGCGGCGCGTTGTCATGGTTCGCATCGGCGCATCCGGACGGCCTCGAATGGTCGATCGGGAAAATCACCGGGAAGGGAGAACTGCCGGAAAGGGATCGCGGGATCGCGGCGTCGCTGAAAGGCGTGCAGGAGAGGACCGCCGTCCTGCCCGATTACGGCTTCAAACCTCCGGAGGGCGGGTCGAAGGAGGAGAAGACGCCTTCCTGGCCGGCCGTCGACGCGGGCACGACCGCTTCGGGTCTGATCGGCGGCGCCCTGGTTCTCGGGATGGCGCTGGCCGTCGGATGGGCGATCCGGGCGGCGCGAAACGGACGATCCTCCTGACCTTCGAAGCCGCATACTCCGGCATCGGCCGGCTGGACCGCCTCTCGTACCGCGACACGCCGGTCCATCGCCTGGACCCGCGCGCCAAGGTGGTCGCGACGATGCTCTTCGTCGTCGCCGTCGTCTCCTTCCCTAGGTACGAAGTCCTCTCGCTGCTCCCCTTCTTCCTGTTCCCGGCCTTGATCGCGGCCCTCGGCGACATCCCGGGCGGATTCATCGCGAGGAAGGTCGCCGCGGTCTCCCCTTTCGCCGTCTTCGTCGGGATGTTCAACCCGCTGTTCGATCCCGGAACGGTGGAGGTCCTCCCCGGCGTGTCGGTGTCAGCCGGCTGGTTGTCCTTCGCATCGATCCTGGTGAAATTCGCGCTGACGATCAGTGCCGCCCTCCTGCTGATCGCGACGACCTCCTTCCCGGGCATCTGCCGCGGGCTCCGGCGCCTGGGGATGCCGCCCCTATTCGTCTCCCAGCTGCTCTTCCTGTACCGGTACCTCTTCGTCCTCCTGGAGGAGGCGATGCGCGTCGTCCGCGCCCGGGACATGCGTTCCTTCGGATCCCGGGGAACCGGCATGCGGGTTTTCGTCCGGATCGCGGGAACTCTCTTCCTGCGGACGGTCGAGCGGGCGGAGCGGATCTACGGGGCCATGCTGGCGCGCGGCTTCCATGGGGAAGTCCCGTCGATGCGCAGGGAGGAGCTGCGCCTCCCGGACGCCGTGTTCCTCGTCGCGTCGGTTTCCTTTTTCGCCTTGTGCCGCGCCGTTCCCGTTCCCGAAACGATCGGGCGCGTCTTCCGGGGACTTGCAGGATGAGCCATCACATCATCGAGTTCCGGGATGTCCGCTTCCGGTACCCGGACGGGACGGACGCGCTGAAAGGGGTGTCCTTCAGGATCACCCATGGAGAGTCGGTCGGCATCGTGGGGGCGAACGGCGCGGGGAAATCGACCCTGCTCCTCCACATGAACGGGCACCTGCTCCCCACATCGGGGGACGTGACGATCGGCGAGGTCCCGCTCCGGAAGGAAACCCGGCCGGAGATCCGCCGGAAGGTCGGCGTCGTCTTCCAGAACCCCGACGACCAGCTCTTCATGCCGACCGTCTTCGACGACGTCGCCTTCGGCCCGCTGAACCTCGGGCTGCCGCCCGGCCGGGTCCGGGAACGGGTCCACGAAGCCCTTCGGAGGGTGAACGCCCTCGGCCTCGCGGGAAAGCCGCCCCACCATCTTTCGGGGGGCCAGAAGAGCGCGGTGGCGATCGCCACGGTCATCGCGATGGAGCCCGACATCCTCGTGATGGACGAACCGGCCGCCAGCCTCGACCCGAAGTCTCGGCGCTCCGTCATCGGGCTGCTGAACGGCTTCACCCATTCGAAGATCATCGCCTCCCACGACCTCGACCTGATCCTTGACGTTTGCGGGCGTTGCCTCGTGATCGGGGACGGGGCGATCGTCGCCGACGGCCCCGCGGAGAAGATCCTCTCCGACGCGGCGCTGCTGGCGGAGAACGACCTCGAGCTTCCCCTGACGCTCCAGGGGAGGCATACAATGGGAGGTACGAAGCCGTAGTGAGGATGCGGTCATGACGGGAAACGACGGCACCGGCCGATCGAACGGCGCGGGAGACGCGCCGGCCCTCCGGTACGGACGGGAAACCGTGCCGATTCCGGACGGCGCCTTCCCGCGACTGGACCTCCTCAAGGCGAAACTGCCCGCCCTGCCCCCCTCCGCGGAAGGGATCGTCGCGCAACGGCTGGCCGGCCCCGCGGGGTCCCCGCCGCTGTCGAGGATGGTGAAACGCGGCGACCGCGTCGCGGTCCTGGTATCGGACGTGACGCGCTACAGCGCCACCGAAACGTTCCTGCCCCTCCTGCTCCGGGAGACCGACGAGGCCGGCGTGCCGCGCCGCCGGGTGACCCTTTTCATCGCCCGCGGGACCCACCGGGCGATGACGGAAAGCGAATTGCGGGCGGCGATCGGCCCGGAGATCGATTCGGGCGTCCGCGTGGAGCAGTCCGACCCCGAGGGGAACCTCATGGACCTGGGAACGACCCCCCGCGGGACGAGGGTCCGGATCTACCGGCCGGTGATGGATCACGACCGGATCGTCCTCACGGGGACGATCTCATTCCATTACTTCGCGGGGTTCGGCGGGGGACGAAAGGCGCTGGTGCCGGGGTGCGCGGCGAAGGAGACGGCGCACCAAACCCACTTTCGGGTGTTCCGCGACGAGGGGCCGGGGAAGCACCCGATGGCCCGCGCCGGGGTGCTGTCCGGGAATCCCGTCCACGAAGACATCGTCGACGCCGTCTCGATGGCGTCCCCGGCCTTCCTGCTGAACACCCTGCTCACCCCCGGAAAGCGGATCTTCGACGCGGTGGCGGGTGATTGGCGAATGGCCCACGAGGAAGGGTGCGCCCGGTACGCACGCCATTTCCGGGTGGCGATCGCGAAGCGGTACCCCCTGGTGATCGCTTCCGCGGGCGGCTTCCCCAAGGACATCAACCTCATCCAGTCCCACAAGGCGCTGGACAACGCGTTCCACGCGACGGAGCCGGGAGGGGTGCTGGTCCTGCTGGCGGAGTGCCCGGACGGTTTCGGGAGCCCCACCTTCTTCCCCTGGTTCCGGTTCCGGGATCCGGACGTCCTGGAACGGGAGCTGCGCGCGAACTACCAGATCTACGGGCAGACCGCGCACGCGGTCCTCACCAAAACCCGCGCGTGCCGGGTCGTCCTCGTTTCCTCCCTGGCCTCGCGGGACGTCGAAACGATGGGGATGACGCCGGCCTCCACGCTCGAGGAAGCGGTCCGCATCGCCGGGACGTTCCTGGGCGGGTTGCCCGACCCGCTCGTGATACCGGACGCCGGTTACGTCCTCCCGGACCCGGCCGGAACAAGCTAAAACAAGGAGAACCCGCATGCACGAGTTCTGGAACCCGGAGAATCTCCCCGCGAAGACGCTCGCCCCCGGCATAACGGCGAAGATCGCCTCGAGAGGGAAACTGATGCTCTCCCTCGTCACCCTGGAGCCGAACGCGGCCGTGCCGACGCACTCCCACCCGCACGAACAGATGGGGCTACTGGTGTCGGGCACGATGGAGCTCACCATCGCCGGAGAGACGCGGGTCGTGACGGGGAACGGGATGTACCTGGTCCCCGGCGGCGTGCCGCACTCCGCGAAGGGAGGACCGGACGGCGCCCTGGCGCTGGACGCGTTCTCCCCTCCCCGGGAAGAGTACCGGTAACGGCTTCGGGGCGCTCCGGCGTTACGGCGACTGCACCGCCGCGAGCTCGCTCTTCCGGCCCTTCCCTTTCCCCTTCCTCGCCACCTTCGCCTCCGCCGCCACCCAGCGGTTGATGGCGGAGAGGTACGCCTTGATCGCCGCCTCGATGATGTCGGTCGAACTCGCCCCACCGGAGAAAATCGTCCCGTTCGAGCGGATCCGCACCCTCGCCTCGCCTACGGCGTCCTGTCCCGAGGTGATGGCGTTCATCCCGAAATCGATCAGCTGGAAATCGCGCCCGACGATCCGTTCGATGCACTTGTACGCGGCGTCGATCGGGCCGTTCCCCGTCGCCGCCTCCTCGATCACCTCCTTGTCGCGCTGCACCTTCAATGCGGCCATCGGCGTGGCCTTCGTCCCCGACAGGATCTGGAGGTGGACCAGCCGGTACGTCTCCGGGACCTTGAACAGCTCGTCCTGAACCAGGATCTCGAGGTCTTCGATCATCACTTCCTTCTTCTTGTCCGCCAGGGTGAGGAACTTCTCGTAGATCGCGGCCAGCTGTTCATCCGTCGGGTGGTGCCCCATCGCCGCGATGTGATGCTTGAGAGCCGCCCTGCCGGAGCGGGCCGTCAACGCGAAGGTGTG
>JAJZRM010000432.1 GCA_021802685.1 Deltaproteobacteria bacterium
CTCCTTCCTGGTCCCTTCAAAAACCGTTTCCGGTTTTTACGTCTCCCGCTCCCGGCCCAGGTACGCCCGCTGGACGTCCCGGTTCGCCAGGAGCTCCTCGGAGGACCCCTGCAGCACGACCCGCCCGGTCTCCAGCACGTAGCCGCGGTCGGCGATGGAGAGCGCGCCTCGTGCGTTCTGTTCCACGAGAAGGATCGTCATCCCCCGCTCCCGCCGCAGCTTCGAGATGTGGCCGAAGATCTCCCGGACGATCCGGGGAGCCAGCCCCATCGACGGCTCGTCCAGCAACAGCACCTTCGGGGAGGAGAGAAGCGCCCGCCCGATCGCCAGCATCTGCTGCTCCCCGCCGGAGAGCGTCCCCGCCCTCTGCTTCCGCCGGTCCGAAAGCGAAGGAAAGAGGGAGAAGACCCCCTCGATCTCCTGCCGGATGGCCGCCCGGCTCCGGAGGGAGAACCGGTGGTACGCCCCCAGCAGGAGATTGTCCTCCACCGACAACGGCTTGAAGACGTGCCTCCCTTCCGGCACGTGGGCGATGCCCCGGCGGACGATCCGGTCCGCGCGCTCCCGCGTGATCTCCGTTCCGTCCAGCGAAACCTCTCCCGAGGCGGGCCGCACGACGCCGGAAACGGCGGACAGAAGCGTCGTCTTCCCGGCGCCGTTCGCGCCGATGAGCGCCACGATCTCCTTCGGTTTCACGTGGAGCGACGCCGACCGCAGCGCATGGATCATCCCGTAATAGACCTGGAGGTTCTTCACCTTCAGCATCCTCCTACTCCTCCCCCAGGTACGCCGCGATCACGGCCGGGTCCTTCTGGATCTCGGAAGGCGTTCCGCTGGCGATGACCTCCCCGTAGTTCAGCACCAGGATCCGGTCCGAGATCCGCATCACGAGGTCCATGTCGTGTTCCACCATGACCACCGTGGTCTTCCGCTCGACGATCCGCCGGATCAGTTCCCCCAGCGCCGACGTCTCCTTCATGTTCAATCCCGCCGCCGGCTCGTCGAGCAGGAGGATCCGCGGCTCCGCCGCGAGGGCCCGGGCGATCTCGAGAAGCCGCTGGGAACCGAAGGGAAGCTGTCCCGCCGGGAGGTCCCGGTGGGCCGAAAGCCCCACGAATTCCAGGGCGGCTTCCGCCCGCTCCCGCAGCTCCTTCTCCTCCCGGAAGAACCGGCGCGTCCGGAAGAAGAAGTCCGCCGGGCCGTACCTGCCCAGCAGGTGCCCGCCCGTCAGGACGTTTTCGAGGACCGTCATGTTGGTGAAGATCTCCAGGTTCTGGAACGTCCGCACGATCCCGCGCCGGGCGACGAGGTGGGGGGGGAGCCCGGAGATCCGGTCCCCCTCGAGGCGGACCTCCCCGTCGTCCATACGGTAGAAGCCGGTGATCACGTTGAACAGGGAGGTCTTCCCCGCCCCGTTGGGCCCGATGATCGCCTGGAGGGAGTCGCGCCGGACGTGGAACCCCACGCCGGACAGGGCGACCACTCCTCCGAAGCGCAGGGTGATCCCGTCGCCGTGGAAGAACGAATCCTTGTGCGCCTGCCCGCTCATCCGCCGCCTCCGCCGGCCGCCGCCGGGCCCGCGCCTTCCCGCCGCCCCAGGGAGCGGGCGGCGTCCCACGCCTTCCGCGCGCCCTCGGCCAGCCCGCCGGGGAGGTACATCATGCACAGGATGAGGATCGCCCCGTACACGAGGATGTCGAAGTTCTCGATCGCCCTCAGCGCCTCGGGCAGAAAGGTGAGGAAGAGCGCCCCGAGAAGCGCCCCCCACAGCGACGCCATCCCGCCGAGGACCACCATCGTGACCAGCTGGACGGAAGTGTGGAAGCCGAAGGAGCCGGGGGAGACGAAGGTGACGTAGTGGGCGTACAGGGCGCCCGCCACGGCGGCGTAGAAGGCGGAAAGGACGAAGACGAAGATCTTGTACCGCCCCGTGTCCACGCCGAGGACCGCGGCGGCGGTTTCGCTGGTGTGGATCGCCCGCAGCGCGCGCCCCATGCGGGACCGCACGAGGTTCTGCGAGAGGGCGAAAAGGAGAAGCACCGCCCCCCAGACCACGTAGTAGTACTCCCGGTCGGAGGAGAAGACCTTCCCCGCGATGGAAAGCTTCGGGATGCCGGTGAACCCGGAGGGGCCGCCCGTCACCGCCGTCGCCTCGTTGAAGACGATGTAGACGATGATCCCGAACCCCAGCGTTCCCATGGCGAGGTAGTGCCCGCGCAGCTTCAGGGTCGGCAGCGCGATGAGGTACGCCACCAGCGTCACCAGCGCGAGGCCCGCCGCGATGCCCGCCGGCACCGGCCAGTGGTACGTGCCGGTCAGGATGCCGGTGGTGTAGGCCGAGAGTCCGTAGAAGGCCGCGTGGCCCAGGGACACCTGCCCGGCGTACCCCATCAGGAGGTTCAGGCCGATCACGAGGATCGCGTAGAAGCCGGCGACGATCAGCACCGTCAGGTAATATTCGTTGGGGAGCGCGAACGGCAGGAGAGCCGCCGCGGCGGCGAAGGCGAGAAGCCCCGCGATGTGTCCGCCGGCACGGAACCTCATTTTTCAGACCCGCTCCGCGCTCGAAGACCCGAACAGACCCGCGGGGCGCAGGAAGAGCAGGCCGAGCAATATGACGAAGGCCACCGCGTC
>JAJZRM010000433.1 GCA_021802685.1 Deltaproteobacteria bacterium
CGATCTCCGTAGAACCGCCGCAAACCGTTGACCGATAGAACCGCGGGAGCCACGTCCGCCTTTTCCTTTCCGATCCCTTTTCCCTTCAACGGAAAAGTATATACCGTCCTGCCTGTAGAAATATTTGCTCAACATGGAAGCGGGGTTTTCTTCGAGAAAAAATCCCGATAAGAAATGCGTCTAATAACGGAGGCTTACCTTGATGTTCTCAATGGAATGGTTATTGCTGTATTATCATCAGGAGGTGGTTCTCATGGGAAGCAGCCGGTTGTCGCGGTACATCTCCTCGCTCTCCGAAGAGGACAAGGAAAAGTTCAAGCCGTTGATCGACGACGCGTTGCGCCTCGACCGGGCGTTGGCCGAGGCGTTTTCCGAAGCGAAACGGCACGCCGAGCTGTACGAAACGAACTCGAAACGGTTCACGGATACCGCAAGGGAATTCCGTGCGAGTCTCCTGCGGTTGAACGGGAAGCTGGCCGGAATCGCCGAGGTTTCCCCGGGGTACGGGGCGTCGACCGTTCGCCACTGAATTACCGGCCGTTCCGTTTCCTCTCTATCTTTCCGCGAAGGATCTTTCCCCGTTCGGCAAGGTGATCCTGCATGCAGACCCAGGCCGGTTCCCCCGTGGCGGCCGACAGCCGTTTCGATGTCTTGTTTTCCGATACGGCCGCAAGTTTCGCGAGGGGAGACGGCAACGCGGAATGTGCGCCCTGAACCGACAGATTCACGGGGGTTGAAGAGCCCGCGTAGCTCCCGCAGGCGTTCTGGAGCATCAGGACGGCCGCGTCCCCGTACCGGTACGGGATGCCGGGAACCATGTCGAAAGACAACGCTCCGCCGGTCGTCCAATCGTAGAACGACGACCAGGGCACCGGCGGCGCGGAAGGATTCCATGTGAAGGCCGGGTCCGCCGATTGGGAAGTGTACCAGTAGTAGCCCACGCTCCAGGGCGGAAGGGCCGGCAAATGGTCGACGTTCAGGTTGTTCGTGGTCGTGATGCCGGGAAGCTGGATGCCGCCATACGTCCCTTGTCGGGTGCTGATGGAACGGTAGGACCACTCCGGATGACCCGTCCACGCGAGGTCTTTTCCGCTGAAGACGGCGATCGACCAGTCCCGGAACACCGAGGAGAAATCGGTTTCCGGGAAGGAAGCGCCCAGGTAGCTTTCCACCGAAGCGATCCCGGTGGCGGAGGAGGCGAGGATGCTCCGGAAGATCCCGGCCGGGTACCGGTCCGCCATATATTGCGCCCACATGTAGGCGACCGCGTAATCCTTCAGGCCGCCGCCCCAGTCCGTCAAGGAATCGGACCGGTTGGTCCCGCTCTCGAATATCGCGACCCTTCCATAGCTCGGGCCGTAACCGACGCAATGCGGGGCGATCTCCGACATGGCTTCGTCCAGCCACGTGTCGTCGCGCAGGCCGAGCCGGTTCGCCTTCTGCTCCCAATGGACCATGTGCTGGAATTCATGGGCCAGCGTATTGTAGAAAGAGGGCCTGGAAGGATCCCCCGGATGGATGTCCATGAAAAAGGTTTCCTTCTGGTTCGACGGGGAACCGAACGGATACGCGGCGGCGTTCGGCAGTTCGTTTACGCTGTAGAAATACCCTCCGATGGCCGCTCCGCCGGGCGTGTACCCGTCGCGAATGTCCAGCAGGACGATGAAGATCTTCGGAATCCCGTCCGCGCCGGGATTGGGTTCGTCTCCGAAATTCCCGACGACTCCGGGGTGGATCACGCGGTCGAACTCGTCGACCACCCGGTCGATGGCCGTTTGCGAAACCGATTTGCCGTTTTCGAGGTAAATGCGGCAGTACGCGCCTTCAGCGACCTTGGTCACCGGCACCAG
This sequence comes from Deltaproteobacteria bacterium, assembly GCA_021802685.1. GTDB lineage: Bacteria > Desulfobacterota > Deferrimicrobia > Deferrimicrobiales > Deferrimicrobiaceae > UBA2219. The sequence continues at coordinate 1,851 of JAJZRM010000433.1, forward strand.
GTACATGGGGTTCGCCGGGTTGGTGAAATCGTAGGCCCAGAAGGAAGATTCCGTCGTGAAACGGCAGGTGTATTCCGCGGACAACGGTTCGCCGCCCGCCGACCTTATGTCCGCGCCAACCGTAACCGTATATTCGGTCAGTGGGGCCAAGGGCGGGTTTGGCGAAAAAGTCGCCGTTTTCGTTGGAGAATCGTATGAATACGTGCCCGGGAGCGGGGAATCGTCGATGAAACTGCGGGCGCTGATTCCGGAGGCGATGGTGGACGGATCCACGTCCCGGTTGAAGGAGACCCGGATCGCGCTGCCGATGGGAATTTCGGCCTGATGATTCGCCGGCGAGGCGGACACCACCCGAAAGGCGGGAGGTTCCCCCGAGGAACCGCCTCCACCGCCGCAACCCGACAGAACGATGATCCCGATCAGGCAGGCGAGCTTTCTCAAGGGGACGCCGCGCATCGCCGATGAGCATATAGAAGAGTCTTCCGCCCCACAACGATTTTCCGCAAACAGGAATCTTTGTCGATCTTGCGGGATCGAATGGTATATCGGGAGTTATATTCGTGTATCCAGGGAGGTGCCAAGGTGGCTGGACACAAGATCATAGCGGTCGTTGGCGCTACCGGAGCGCAGGGAGGCGGTTTGTGCCGAGCCGTGCTTAAGGACAAGGACGGAGGCTACAAGGTTCGCGCGCTGACCAGGAATCCCGGTTCCGAAAAGGCGAAGGAACTGAAAAAAATGGGCGCGGAGGTCATGGCGGCCGACCTCGACGACGTGGAAA
>JAJZRM010000022.1 GCA_021802685.1 Deltaproteobacteria bacterium
ACCCTCACTTCCCACATCGCGCTGGTCATCGCGGCGAGCCACGAAAGCCCCGAGTTCCGGGCGATCTTCGCCTGCGGGATGGCCCTTTACCTGATCACGACCGTCCTCGTCTCCATCGTGCGCGCATCCGCGTCGAAGACCCGGAAGGCGAAACCGTGACCCGGTTCCTGGAAAAAACGGTCCCGGCGTTCGCCTGGCTCTGCGGAGCGGTCTTCCTGGCGGCGATCGCCTCCGTCGTCGGATACCTGCTGTACAAGGGGCTGCGCACGCTCGATCCCGGGCTGTTCTTCGGCGATACGGCCCCCCTGGACGCCCTGCTGATGAAACGGCGGGTATTCGGCGGGATATTCCCGGCGATGGCCGGAACGGTCCTGCTGGTCGTCCTTTCGGTGGGATGGGCCGTTCCGATCGGCTTGGCCGCGGGGATCTACCTGGCGGAATACGCCCGGGGCGGGACAAAGGATACCCTGAACTTTTTCTTCGACATCCTGGCGGGACTGCCGTCCATCGTCGTCGGACTGTTCGGGTTCAGCCTGGCCGTTTTTCTCAACAAGAACGTCTCCGCCCGCCTCCACCCGTGCCTGCTCGTGTCCAGCGTCGCGCTGGCGTTCCTGGTGCTGCCTTACATCATCCGCACGACCCAGGTCTCCCTGGAAACCGTTCCCCCCCGGGTCCGGATGACGGCCCGCTCCATGGGAGCGACCAGGCTGCAGAACATTTTCCGCGTGTTGCTGCCCCAGTCGCTCCCCGGGCTGTCGAGCGGCGTCATCCTGGCGATCGGCCGCTGCGCGGAAGACACCGCGGTGATCATGCTGACCGGCGCGGTCGCCACCGCGGGCATTCCCGGGTCGCTCCTTTCCCACTACGAAGCGTTGCCGTTCTACATTTATTACATCTCCGCGCAATACGCGGACCAGCGGGAACTCGCCACAGGATACGGCGCCTCGATCGTCCTGCTGGCCGTTTGCCTCCTGCTGTTTTTCCTGGCGTTTCTCGTCAGGAAAAGCGTGACCAGCCGGGCACTTTACCGCGCATGAGGACGCCATGACCCTCCCCGTGAAGATCCGGACGCACAAGATTTCCTTTTCTTACGACGGGAAACCCGTCCTGCGGGACGCCACGGCGTGTTTCCACGAAAAGAGCATCACGGCCATCGTGGGACCCTCGGGCTGCGGCAAATCCACCTTCCTCCTTACGCTCAACCGACTCTGGGAGGAGATGCCGAACGGTTCGATGCGGGGAACCGTGGAAATGCATCTCGACGGCGCCTTCCGCGATATCTACGGGAAGGACTTCCCGGTCGTTCAGCTGCGCAGGCGGGTCGGCATGATATTCCAGGAGCCGAATCCCCTGCCGATGAGCATTTTCCGGAACGTCGCCTTTCCCCTGCAGCTCGCCGGAATACGGGAACGGGACCTGATCCGGAACAAGGTGGAGCGCGCCCTGCGGAAGGTCCGGTTGTGGAACGAAGTCGAAAACCGGTTGTCCGATCCGGCGTTGTCCCTTTCGGGAGGACAGCAGCAGAGGATGTGCCTCGCGAGGGCGTTGATCCTGGAACCGGAGGTCCTCCTCCTGGACGAACCGACTTCCTCCCTGGATCCCAAAGCGGTGGAAGCCGTCGAGCAGCTGCTCGTGGACCTCAAGGGACGCTGCACCCTGCTCGTGGTGTCCCATTACCTCGACCAGGTGAGACGGATCGCCGACAGGGTCGTCGAATTGCGGGACGGCGCGTTTCCGATTGACGCGGGGACAGCGTTGATGGGATAGAGCGCCCGGGTCAGTCGAAGAGCAGCCCCAGGATCCCTCCCGCCAGGATGATGAGGGCGGGGTTTCCCCGCAGGAACGCGGCCGCGACGGCTCCGGCTCCGATGAGCCAGCTGACCGGGTCCGCCATGCTCTGGCGGCCGATGTCCACCGCCGCCGCAAGGATCAGGGCGACCACCATGGGCCGCAGCCCGTACAGGGGTCCCTCCACCAGTTTCCTCTCCCCGCGGCTTTCGGCGAAGGTCACCAGGCCCACCATGACCAGCATCGAGGGGAGCGAAACCGCCACGGTGGCGACGGCCGATCCCCAGATGCCGGCAACCCTGTACCCGACGAAGGTGGCGGCGTTGGTCGCCACCGGTCCCGGCGTCATCTGGGCCAGGGCGAAGAGATCCACCATTTCGGAGGAGGTCAGCCAATGGTGCCGGTTGACCAGCACTTCCGCCAGCAGGGGGTACATGGCGTTGCCTCCGCCGAAGCTGAGAGCCCCGATATAGAGGAACACGACGAACAGCGAGCCCCGGAGGATCATTCCGCCCCCCCTCCGTCCCGGGGCAGCTCCCACCGTTCCCCCGGCAGGCAGAAGTAGCCGGGCCGGCCGCCGCGGCTCCCAGGATCACCAGGGCCGGGTGGATGCGCAGCACCGCCACCAGGACGAATCCCGCCGCGCCCACCCAGATCGACCACCTGTCCTTGAAGATCTGCCGTCCCATGGAATAGACCGCCGCCACCAGGAGCCCCACCACGGCCGGCCGGGCCCCGTTCAGGAACGATTCGACCGCCGGAAGGCTGCGGTAGCGCAGGAAGGCCGCCGCCACGGCCACGATGGCGGCGAAGGACGGGATGACGGCACCCAACGTGGCGATCACGGCCCCCCGGACGCCTGCGATGGCGTACCCGACGACGGAGGAAGCGTTGATGGCCACTCCGCCGGGACCGCACTGGGCCCACGCCATGATGTCGAGGAACTTCTCCTGGGTGACCATGCGGCGCCGGTCCACGATCTCCCGCTGGATCAGGGGGACCATGACATATCCGCCGCCCAGGGTGAAGGCCCCGATCCGAAGGAAGACCAGGAAGACGGTCCACAGGACGCGCCCCGAGGATTTATTCCCTTCCGCCATGTCCCCCTCCCGGATGCCGTGGGACTTCCCGAAAAAACGCGGAAACTATATCATCAGTATCGTCTGAGGAAAACGCCGCCGCGGCCGGCCGCCGGAGGGCGACCGGAGGAGAAACGTAAATTCCATGAAGAACCAGCGCACGACGATCAACGACCAATATTTGAGAGAGCTCCACTTCGACGGCAGCCAGATCATCCTGCACACGGACGGGATCCTGTGCGGGTCGACCGCCGAAGTGGTGGGCAGCCGCGCCTTCCAGGCGGTGTTGAACATCTTCCTCGACCATCTCCTCGAAAAGGACGATCCGATCCTGGATGCCCTCTCGCCCGGCATCGGCACGGCCGAAGGGCGGGCCGACCTGTACAAGCTGCTCCGGCATCTTTCCGAGACTCCCCTCGAACACGCGGCCAAGGCGGTGCCCGGCGCGAAACCGTACGTGGAAAACCCCCGGCCGCTCTACATGTTCATGGAAATGTTCTACGATTTCTGGCGATCCTTCGACCGGGACCAAAGAAACAACTCCAAAAAGGGCCCCCGCAGCCACGACATCCGGCCGTACCGGACTTTCACCGTGACCACGGAACGGCTGAAGGACCTGACGAGGGGGCTCTACCGCGACATCTGCGAGAACATCACGGGGGACCATTGCCGCATCTACCGGCAGGTTTCCGCCGGGGCGGACGTGGGCCTGATCGCCGTACAGAAGAAGTGGCATTCCCGGAACCCCTCCGTCCAGGCGCTCAAGGGCATCCCCTTCATCCGGCAGGTGCTCATCAACCCGCCGCTGATCATCGACCCTCCGGAGAACCGCCGGACCGGCCAGTTTCTCCGGATCGACTCCAACCCGCTGGAAAAGATCTCCCTGGAAGAGGGGAAATGGGTGTGTTACCCGGCACAGGTGGGCCCCGTCGTGGTGTTCATCTACTTCCACCAGATGTTCATGGGGCTTGGCTGCTCCCTGGCCAACCTGTTCGAGCTGGCGACGGACGAACAGGTGGAAGCGGGGCCCGACGCCATCTTCCTCTACGGAGTCGATCCGGGCCATCTTTCCCGCCACGGCGGCTTGCCCACGGTTTTCCACGACGACGAGGAAAACGGCCTCCTGGTCGGGGCCATCCCCGGCGAGAACCGTTTCGGGTATTTCGGCTACCTGAAGAAGATGGCCCTCACTCTGCACAACATCCTGATGATGAAACGGGGCCGGATGCCGTTCCACGGCGCGATGGCCGTGATCCACATGAAAAACAGGAAGTCCGCCAACGTCCTCATCATCGGGGACACCGCCACGGGAAAGTCCGAGACGCTGGAAGCGTTGCGCCTCCTCGGCCGGGACACGGTCCGCGGGACGACGATCGTCGCCGACGACATGGGCTCCCTCGGGATCCGGGAAGACGGCCGGGTGATCGGCTACGGGACGGAGATCGGCGCCTTCATCCGGCTGGACGACCTGCAACGGGGGTACGCCTTCGGCCAGGTGGACCGCGCCATCATCATGAGCCCCCAGAAGGCCAACGCCCGGGTCCTCGTCCCCGTCGGCTCCCTGGGGGAGGTCCTCGCCGGGTACCCGGTGGATTACATCCTCTATGCCAACAACTACGAGCAGGTGGACGAAAACCATTCCCTCATCAACCGCCTGCCCACCCCGGAGTCCGCTCTCCGGGTGTTCCGCGAAGGAGCGGCCATGGCGAAGGGGACGACCACGGCGACGGGGTTGGGGCACAGCTATTTCGCCAATATCTTCGGTCCTCCCCAATACCGGGACCTGCACGAAGATCTCGCGCGGAAGACGTTCGAGGCCGCCTACGGCACGGGCACGTTCGTCGGCCAGCTGCGGACCCGTCTCGCCGTCCCGGGGTTCGAGATGGACGGCCCGAGGGAAGCGGCCGCGGCGCTGCTGCAGAAGATCATGGAGGAATTCCCCGGCTGACGGAAAACGCCGGCTGCCGGAAACCGCCGCATCCGCCCTGTCATCGGAACGTTGGGAAACCGCTTGTCTTCCCGCCGGCGGTCCGATACGATCCGAGCTGGCATCGCGGAACCGCCCGGCCGGAAACACAGGGGGTTGGATATGAATCTGCATTCCGGTATGGAAGAGGTAGAGTTCATCGACGCCATCGACGATAATTTCCTCTTCGACACCGACCACGAGTACGAAGAAGCGGCGCGCGTGGGGTGCGCGATTTCCGACAACGCGGCCCTGATGGTCGGATACGAGCTCGCGAAAGGAGGATCCATCGCGAGCCTGGAGCTCAACCTCGGCCTTCTCGACATCCTGAAGCAGGAAAGGCCGACCGCCGTGGTCCTCGCGGCGATCCCGGTGGTCAAATCCCTCCTCGAGAAGAAACCGGTCGCGGGTGAGGACACTCTCCGGCTGCTCAACGCCTGCCGGGAGCACGCGAACGCATGGAGCGGCCTGGGGATCGTCCTTTGCGCCGACGAGAGCCTGGAAGAGGAATGCGACAAGATCATGGCCGGTTGGCGCGGCAAGGACGAAATACCCAGGGAAAGCTGACGCGCCCGAGGTAACGAGTGATCCATCTGGCAAACGGGCTGGTCATCGTCGGGGCTTGCGTCCTCGTCGCCGCCCTGTTTCCCCTCCAACGACTGATCTCCCGGTTGCCGCCCGGCGAGATGCGGGACAGGTGGCGGATCCTCCGGGGGATCATCGTCTTCTTCATCGCCGGTTATATCGTGTATGCCGCTGCAACTTGGGGCAACCATCGATACCTTCAGGACATCATCGCGCCCGCGATATTTTTCCTGGGCTCCTGTTTCATGTTCACGGTCAGCGCCCTCGCGCTGCGGACCGCCCTCGATGTCCGCCGCATCTCCGACCTGGAGCGGGAAAACATCACGGACCCCCTGATGGGGATCCGCAACCGCCGATACCTGGACCGCCGGCTCAAGGAGGAGGTGGAAAGGGCCCTCCGGTACGACCTGCCGCTGTCCATCCTGTTGATCGATATCGACCATTTCAAGCGGATCAACGACGGGTTCGGCCACCAGGTCGGGGACCTCGTGCTGCAGTCCCTGGGGAAACTGATCATGAAAATCGCCCGCAACACGGATGTGGTGGCGCGTTACGGGGGAGAGGAAATCCTCGTCATCGCGACGAGCACCCCGTCCGAATCCGTCCATCTGTTCGCGGAACGGCTGCGCAAGGCCGTCGAGGAATCCGTCCTCGTGCCCCCTTGCGATGCCACCCGCAGCCTGCCGGTCGGGGTGACGGTGAGCATCGGCACGGCCTCCCTCTGCCCGGAAGCCGGCAGCGCGGAGGCGCTGGTGAAGACGGCCGACGAGGCGCTCTACCGCGCCAAGGGCGAAGGCCGCAACCGGATCGTTTTCGAAACGATTCCCGCACCTTCCTTATAACGTAACGGCGGCCGGCACTCCCCCCCGGCGGCGGTGGACGCGGGGGGCTCCGTCCAGTATACTGTATGCAGATTCCGCTCCTTCCTTTCGTCCCGTCGGCCCGTCAACCCGGCCCATCCGTTTCGCGGGAAGGAGGTCGCACATGTTCCGGAAAATACTGCTTGCTTTGGACGGCTCCATCGAGTCGGAGCGCGCGATCGACCCGGCATTGGAAATCGGGAAATCGACGGGGGCGGAAGTTCTGCTCCTGAGAATCATCCCGCCGCCCTGGCTGCAGACGCCGGAGGCGGGTCCGGCGGAGGAGTACAACGTGGCCGTCGAGGCCGCGCGCAAGGCGACGGCATATCTAGAAATGGTGGCTTCCCGTTTCGCCGCGGAATCGGTGAAGACCCGGATTCTCGTCCCCTGCGGGGAAGCGCACTCCGAGATCCTCCGGGCCGCCCACAACGAGGACGTCGACTTCATCGTGATGACCACCCACGGCGGGACGGCGCTCGAGCGGACGCTCCTCGGCAGCACGGCCGAGAAGGTGATGTGGACCACGAGGCGGCCGGTGTTCCTGGTCAAGCCCGAGAAGGGCCGGATCGCGCACCACATCGACGAGGCGGAGGCCTTCGGCGCCGCCGTCCGGTGAACTTTGCCGCATCGCCCGGGCGTCCCGGTCCTCCCGGGCGCCCGGGCGGCCGGCGCTCGAATGCTGCCGTGATCATGAATTGAATCGCTTGGCCGGCGCAGGCTCCGCGGACCGGCGCCGGCGGATCGCCATGCCCGCGTCGTCGAGGTACGAATAGACGACCGGCGTGGCCAGCAGCGTGAGCAGCAGCGAAAGCGTCTGGCCGCCGATCACGACCACCGCGATCACCCGGCGCTCCTCGGCGCCCGGACCGGTGCCGACGGCCAGCGGCAGCATCCCGGCCACGAAGGTCATCGTGGTCATGAGGATCGGCCGGAGCCGGTCCCGGTTCCCCTGCCGGATCGCGGAATCGCGGTCCAACCCCCCGGCCCGCAGGTTGTTCATGTGATCGATCTGGAGGATGGCGTTCTTCTTGACCACGCCGAAGAGCACGAGGATCCCCAGCGCCGAGTACAGGTTCAGGGTGTTTCCCGTCAGCCAGATCGAAAGCAGCGCGAAAGGCACGGACAGCGGGATGGAGAGCAGGATGGTGAACGGGTGTACCAGGTTCTCGAACTGGGAGGCGAGGATCATGTACATGAACACCAGCGACAGGGCGAACGCCAGGATGAACTCGCCGAAGGTCCGTTCCAGCTCCCTGCCCCGGCCGGACACGGCCGTCGTGAAGCCGGCCGGAAGGTTCATCCGGACCACCTCGGCCCGCAGGGCGGCAAGACGGTCGGCGAGCGCGAATCCCGGGGCCACGGCCGCCCGAAGACGGACTTCCCGCTGCCGGTCGAGCCGGTCGATCCGCGAGGCGCTCATCACCTGTTCGACCCGTGCGACGCTCCCGACCTGCACGATCCCTTCGTCCTCCCGGGGGACGTACAGCCCTCCGATCGACGCGGGGTCGGCCCGGTCCTCCTCCCGAAGGCGAAGCTGCACCATGTAATCCTCGTTGTTCCCCGGATCGCGGAACCGCGAGACCTCCTCGTCCCCGCCGACCATCAGCCGCACCGCCGTCCCGACCCGCTCGGGGTCGACGCGGAGGTCCGCGGCGCGGGCTCGGTCGATCTGGACCCGCAGCTCGGGTTTGTCGAGCTTCAGCGTCGTGTCCGCGTCCAGGAGCCCGAGGGGTTCCTGGCGGTTGCGAAGCCGCTCGGCGTAGGCCGAGAGCGCCTCGAGGTCCGGTCCCCGGAGGACGAAGTCGATCTCGAAACTGCCTCCCCCGATGTTGAAACCGACGAGGTTCCGGACCGAGACGCGGAGGTCTCCGTACTTCCGGAGCTTCCGCCGGATCTCCCGCATGATCTCCGACTGGGAGCGGTTCCCCCGGAACGCGGCGAGCGGATCGCCGCGAAAGGCGTCCCTCGCCAGCCGGAAGATCGAGAAGACACGGTCTTCGTGAGGGTTCAGCCGGACGTACGCCCTTCCCTCGCTCACCCCGCCGATGAACCCTCCCCCGGCCGTCGAAAGCACCAGCCGCACCCCGGCGATGGAACGCACCTCGCGAACGACGCTGTTCATGATCTCGTCCATGCTGGCCAGGCTCGTCCCCTGCGGGGCGGTCACCCTCACCTCGAACTCCCCTTCGTCCGCGTTGGCGGGGAGGTAATCCTGGCGGATCACCCCGTACAGCGGGACCATCGACAGCATGACGCCGATGGAGACCAGGGCGACCGCGCCGCGGTGCCTCAGCGCGAAGTCGAGCGCCCGCGCGTACCCGGCGTCGAGCCGCCTGTAAAACCCGCCCCGGGAGCGGGGGACTCCCTCCGGGCCGCCGGGCTCCCGTTCGCGGCGCCCCAGGAGCCGAGCGCTCATCATGGGGGTCAGGGTGAAGGAAACGAGCAGGCTTACCAGGACCGCGACGGCCGCGGTGATGCCGAACTGGTAGAGGAACCGGCCGGAGATGCTCGACATGAACGACACCGGGATGAAGATGATCACCAGGGAAAAGGTCGTGGCCGTCACGGCCAGGCCGATGTCGGCCGTGGCGGCCCGCGCGGCGTCGAACGGCGACATCCCTTTCTCCTCCACGAAACGGAAGATGTTCTCCAGGACGACGATCGCGTCGTCGATGACGATCCCCACCATCAGGACGAGGGCGAGCATCGTCACGCTGTTCAGCGTGAAGTCGAGCACCCACATCATGCCGAAGGTGGAGATCACCGACGCCGGGATGGCCACCGCGGCGATCACGGTCGAGCGCCAGCTGCGCATGAACGCGAGGACGACCAGGGATGCGAGGATGCTCCCCAGGACCAGGTGCACGTTGATCTCGTGCAGCGCGGCGTGGATGTAGCGGGACTGGTCCTGGATCACCGTGAGGCCGACCCCGGCGGGGAGCTCCGCGGCGGCCGCGGCGAGCGCCCGCTTCGCCGCGTCGATGACGGCCACCGTGTTGGCGCCCGACTGGCGCCGCACCTCGAGGATCACCGTCGGGACGCCGTTCAGGCGGGCCGTGGAGCGCTGCTCCTTGGTGCCGTCCTCCGCGCGGCCGATGTCCCGCACGCGGACCGGCGCACCGCCGATCGTGGCCACCACCAGGTCCTCGAAGGCGCGCGGATCGGCCAGCCGGCCGATCGTCCGGATCGTCTCCTCCCGGGGCCCCCTCGTGACGTTGCCGCCGGCGGCGTCCGCGTTCTGCCGGACGATCGCGTCGCGCACTCCGGTGATCGGGATCCGGAAGGCGGCCAGCCGGTCCGCCTCGACCCACACGTTGACCGCGCGCTCCAGCCCGCCGACGAGGCGAACCTCCCCCACGCCCGACGACCGCTCCAGGCGGACCTTCACCACCTTGTCGGCCAGTTCGGTCAGCTCGCGGAGGGAGCGGTCGCCGGCCAGCGCCGCCGTCAGGACCGGCTGCTGGTCGTTGTCGAACTTCGAGACCAGGGGGACCGTCGCATCCCTCGGAAGATCCTCCAGGATGGTGGCGACCCGGTCCCGGACGTCCTGTGCCGCCGTGTCGATGTTCCGCTTGAGGTTGAACGTGACGATCACCACGGAATTCGCCGGCCCCGAGATCGACCGCAGCTCGTCGATCCCTTCCACGGTGTTCACCGCTTCCTCGATGCGCTTGGAGATCTCGGTTTCCACCTCTTCCGCGGAGGCGCCGGGAAGCTGCGTCCGGATCGAAACGGTGGGGAGGTCGACGGAGGGGAACCGGTCGACGCCGAGGCGCGCGTAACTGGTGATCCCGACCACGACCAGCGCAAGGATGATCATCGCCGCGAAGACGGGGCGGCGTATGCAGATTTCGGCCAGTTTCTGCATGAAAGGGTTACCGCGCCGCTTGGACGGCCGTTCCGCCGACGAGGTTTCCGGGCTCGAGGACGACCTGCTCTCCCGCCGCGATCCCCTCGATGATTTCCATCCGGTCCCCCGAGCGGCGGCCGGTGCGGATCCTTCGTTCCACCGCGCGGCCGTCCTTCACGGCGAAAACCTTCTCGATCCCGGCGAACGTCACGATCGCGGAGGCAGGGACCAGGACGGCGGGTCGGGCGGCCTCCACCACGATGTCGGCCTGCGCGAAGGCGCCGGGCCGCAGGCGGCCGCCGGGATTCCCCACCTCGGCCTCCACGGCCATCGTGCGGTTCTGCTCCTGGATGGCGGGGCTCAAGCGGACCACGCGGCCCGCATGCCCGGCGGAATCCCCTTCGATCCGCACCCTGACCTCCTGCCCGGTCCGGACGAAGGGCGCGTCGCGTTCCGGCACCGCCACCCGCAGGCGAAGCGGGTGGAACTTCACGATGGAAGCCACCGGCGCGCCCGCGGCCAGGTATTCCCCCACCGACACCCTCCGCTCCCGGACGGCGCCGTCGATGGGGGCCAGCAGGACCGTGTCGGCGAGCTGCTGCCTCGCCAGCGCGAGCCCCGACCGCCGCTCGGCCAACAGCTCCCGGCGGTTCAGGATCTCCTCGACGGCGGCCTGGTAACGGCCCTCGGCGACCAGCAGGCGGGACAGGGACGCGTCGTATTCCGCCCGTGCGATGTATTCCTTCTCCCAGAGCGCCGCGATGCGGTTCCGGTTCAGCCGCGCCTCCTCGAGCACCGCTTTCGCTTCCCGCACCAGGGCGGTCTTCTCGGGGTCCACCCGGTCTTCCGGGCCGTCCGGCGCAAGGCCCAGGCCCGCGCGCACCTGGCGCAGCGCGGCTTCGGCCTGCTCGATGCGAAGGCGGGAATCCGTGGGGTCGAGACGCGCCAGCGCCTGCCCCTTGCGCACCATGCTGCCGAGGTCGACCGTGATCTCGCTCACCCTGCCGGCGACCTTGAACCCCGCAACGACTTCCTCGTCGGCGGCGAGCGTCCCGGTGACGGCGACCAGGCGAGGCAACCGCCCTTCCTCGGCCGCGGCGACGCGCACGGAGCGGGGCGCCTGCGTCTTCGCCCCGTTCGGAGTCCGCTCGCCCGGCGGCTCGCCGCGTTCACAGGCCGCCCCGGCGAAGGCAAACGACAAGGCGGCCAGCAGAACGATTCGGAAGGGTCTGTTCAAGGTTCGCCCCCAATGGCGCATCCGGAGAAGTCTACTTCCCCGAACAGGCATTGCGCAATGGGGCGGGATCAGCGGGCGTACGTCTCCAACGCCTTCTTCAACCGTTCCGTGCCGGCGGGAACCGTAACGGTCTTGCCTTCCACGATATCGGACGGTCGGGTGTTTTTCTTCCCGTAGTACGCGTCGTTGCTTTCGCCGTCCACCTGCATGGACGATCCGTCCAGGGACACTCCCGCGAACAGCCCCCGGCTCCGGGAGTAGGAGTAGATCTCGGCCTTCAACTCGATGTCGGTGGCCGCCTTCACCGAGCGGCCGACGGGGCCCGCCGCCGCCGACGCATCGGCGCCCAGAGTGTATTTCCCCTTCATGATCCCTTCCACGCTGCGCGCGGTCTTGAAAACGAGGATGAAATCGGTGGATTCGGCTCCGATCTGCCACCCGACGCTGCCGCTCGCAAGGGTCACGAACACCGGGTTGCTCCATGCGCCATCTTTCCCCTTGACGGAGAGCACCCCCTTGCCGTATTGCCCCCCCACCACCAACCCGACCTTGATGACCCCGGGAATGATCGCGATCCCCTTCGCATCCGAAAGGAGCGCGGGGGGCACCGCCTTTTCCGGGATCTCCATGATGGTCGCCAACACCTCGGCGGCGGAGTCGACCCGGGCCGCCTCGTCGCCCGCGGCTTGCGCGGACGCCGCCGGCAGCGCCAGGAAAAGAACCAGCGCGGGTAGAATCGCGCTTCCGAATCGCTTCATGTCCGTCGTTCCCCTTTCATATTCCGGCGATTTCATCTCCATTGGATGAAACGGGCCGCGAAACGTTGCCTGCCGCCGGGAGATCCCCGTGGAGCCGCCGGGCGGCCGGGAAGGCGCGACGAGGCGGATGAGGCGGACACGGTGCGGCGGACAAGGTGCGGCGGACACGGTTGCCTTGGAACGCGGGCGGATAATAAGATGATGATTCGTCAACCGTCAACAGGAGGAGGTCCCATGTCCCTGCGGGAATATGAACTGGTGATGAAGACCGTGGCCGATCCGACCCGGGCCCGCATCCTGAAGATGCTCGAAGGCGGAGAGATCTGCGTGTGCCAGATCGTCGCGGTCCTCGAACTCGGCCAATCGACGGTCTCCAGGCACCTATTCCTGCTGAAAACGGCCGGCCTGGTCCGGGAGCGGCAGGAAAAGAAGTGGGTGCACTACGCGCTCGACGGTTCCGGGAACGCGCCGTACGCCGAAAAGATGCTCGCCGCCCTCAAAGGATGGTTCGCCGACGACACGGTGATCGCCCGCGACCGCGCCCGGGTGGCGCTGGCGAGGGAAATCGGTCCCGCGGAGATCTGCATCCGGGGGATGACCCTTCCCGGTAAGAAACGACAGGTTTGAAACGGGCGGTGTTCGGCGGGTTTTTGCAGCTCTTCCCTTGACATTTTAATCAGAACAAGTAGAGTATTCAGTATGTGCTGATATATCAGACTATACAGTACGACCTTATTTTTGATTCGGGGGAGAGGACGGAGGAGATGACGAAAGACACCGCCTGCTGCGCTCCGGGTAAAGAAACCGCCGCCGGTTGCCGGGTCGAATCGCTCATCGCGATCGACGACCGCGGACAGATGGTGCTCCCGAAGGACCTGCGCGACCGGGCGGGCATCAAGGGGGGGGACAAGTTCGCCCTCGTCAGCTGGGAGAAAGACGGGCAGGTGTGCTGCCTGTCCCTCATCAAGGTCGAGGAGTTCAGCGGGATGATCAAAGGGGTGCTCGGTCCCCTGATGGGCGGCCTGCCCTGAGAAAGGACAAAGGAGGACGCGATAAAATGGATGAGACGGGAATCCGCGATTTCGTGCGCAAGCGTTATGCAGGCATTGCGCGGCAGGGGGGCTCCTGTTGCTCCTCCGCCGCGTCCTGCTGCGGCGGCGTCACCCCCGAATCGGCCGGCCGGAAGATCGGCTACTCCGAGGAGGAACTCCGATCCGTCCCGGAAGGGTCCAACCTGGGACTGGGGTGCGGAAATCCAACCGCCCTCGCCTCCCTTCGGAAAGGGGAGACCGTGATGGACCTGGGTTCCGGCGCCGGTTTCGACTGCTTCCTGGCGGCCCGCGAGGTCGGGCCGGCAGGGCGCGTGATCGGCGTGGACATGACGCCGGAGATGCTGGAAAAGGCGCGGGAGAACGCCCGGGCCGGCGGCTACGGCAACGTCGAGTTCCGGCTCGGCGAGATCGAACACCTGCCGGCGGCGGACGCCTCCGTGGACGCCGTCCTCTCCAACTGCGTCATCAACCTCTCGCCGACGAAGGAGGCCGTCTTCGCGGAAGCGTACCGTGTGCTCAAACCGGGCGGACGGGTCATGATCTCGGACATCGTGCTTGCCGGAGACCTTCCGGAAGCCGTCGCCTCTTCCCTGGCCGCCTATGCCGGATGCATCGCGGGGGCGGTCCGGAAAGACGAATACCTCCGCCTCATGGAAAAGGCGGGCTTCCGGGACGTGCGGATCGTCGGCGAGAATCGGTTCGATGCCGGGGAGCCCGGGATGGAGAAGTACGCCGAGGCGGTCCGGAGCGTGTCCGTCTTCGGCACGAAACCCTAAGTACCCCAATTCATAAATACGGCAGCATTCGAGCGCCGCTGCATCCGCCCCGGCTGCGGGGCGCTCCGGCCAGCCCATCCGGGAGGCGCCGCCGGCCCCGCCTACCCGCGCCTCTCCTCGACGGTCACCTCCCTCCCTTTCACGGCGAGGGAGACCTTCCCGCCGAGCAGGGCCAGCAACTCCTTCCCCACGAGACCGAATCGCCACCCCGACAACACGGCGATGCCGTCCCGCTCCCCGGCCGCGAGCCGCTCCAGGTCCTCGGCGTTCGTCATCACCTCGGGAGCGACCCGGTGGAGGCGTGACCGGGACCGGACAAGCACGCCCAGGAGCGCCACGACGGAAGACCGGTCCCCCTTGACGCGGTGCCTTGAAGGGGGCGCCTCCGGGAGCTGTCCTTCCGGCAGGGCGAGGGCCTCCCGCACCG
>JAJZRM010000434.1 GCA_021802685.1 Deltaproteobacteria bacterium
CCGACTACTCCAGGACCGCCACCCTTGCTTTTACCGCGGCCAGCAATAACTTCGAACTGGCCATCGCCGTGGCCGTGGCGGTTTTCGGGATCAACTCCGGGGCGGCCTTCGCCGCGGTCATCGGTCCCCTGGTGGAAGTGCCGGTGATGATCGGCCTGGTCAACGTGGCGTTCCGGTTCCAGCGGCGGTATTTCAAGGTCGGGGCCTGACATTCGCTTTTCTGGTATCCTTCCGATGAAACCCCCGAACGACAGGAGGGCGAAGCGATGGCATCCGGGAACGGAGCGGTGGATCCGAAAGCGTCGAATCACCGGTGGCGGTTCTTCCGTGCGGGAGGATTCGACCAGGTCCTTCTCGAGACGGGTGCCGACCTCGCGTCGCTGGAGGCACTGGACCAGAAACTCTGGGTGGCTCTCTCCTGCCCGGTGTCCGGGATCGAGTTCGACGGGAAGAGCCTCGCGTTCGTCGACGCGGACGCGGACGGCCACATCCGGGCGCCCGAGATTCTCGCCGCCGTCCGGTGGGCGGGGAAGGTCCTGAAGGACCCGGACCATCTTGTCCGTCGGAAGGACCGTCTGCCGCTCTCGGCCATCGATGACGCAAGCGATGAGGGAAAGGCGGTGCTGGCGGGCGCGAAGCTCGTCCTTTCGGTCCTCGGGAAGCCCGAGGAGACGGAGATCACCCTCGACGACGTAAGCGACACGGCGCGGATCTTCTCCCAGGCGCGGTTCAACGGGGACGGGATCGTGCCGGCGAAGTCGGCGGAGGACCCCGCACTCGCCGCGGTGATCGGGGACATCGTCGAATCGCTGGGCGGGGAGAACGACCGCGGCGGCGAGCCGGGGGTGACGGCCGAGGCGATCGAGTTGTTCTACGCGGAGGCGAAGGCGATCGCGGACTGGTGGGAAGCGGTCGGGAAGCCGGAGACCCATCCGTTCGGCGCCGATACGGGGGCACGGTACGAACTCTTCCACTCCCTGAAGGCCAAGGTCGAGGATTATTTCCAGCGATGCCGGCTGGCGGCGTACGACGCCCGGTCAACGGGGCTGCTCGGTCCCGCGGAAGACGACTATCGGAAGCTGGCCGCGACGACGTTGCGGGGGGACACGGAGGCGGTTGCCGGGTTTCCGCTGGCAGTGGCATCGGCGGGGAAAACGTTGCCGCTGGCGGACGGCTTGAACCCCGTGTACGCCGACGCGGTGCGGCGGTTCGCGGCGGAGATCGTCCTGCCGCTCCTGGGCGCCGCGGATCCGCTTACGGACGAAGGGTGGAGGACGATCTGCGCGCGCTTCGCGCCGTACGAAGCGTGGCTGGAAACGAAACCGGCGACGGCGGTGGGGAAACTCGGCGAGGAGCGGGTGCGGGCGATCCTCGCGGAGGACGGCAAGGCGGCGCTGCTGGATCTCGTGGCGCGGGACAGGGCCGTGGATCCCGAAGTGACGGCCATCGTCTCGGTGGAACGGCTCCTCCGGTATTCCCGCGACCTGCATCTCCTGGTGAACAACTTCGTCTCCTTCCGCGACTTCTACACGCGGAAGGGGAAGGCGACGTTCCAGGTGGGGACCTTGTACCTCGATGGACGCAGCTGCGACCTGTGCGTTCCGATCGCGGACGTCGGAAAGCATGCGGCGGTGGCGACGCTCTCCCGCGTTTTCCTGGCGTACTGCGACTGCGTGCGCCGGGGGGGCGTGGAGAAGATGACGATCGCCGCCGCCTTCACGGCAGGTGATTCCGATTACCTCATGGTCGGTCGAAACGGGGTCTTCTACGACCGGAAGGGGCAGGATTGGGACGCCACGATCGTGCGGATCCTCGAGCACCCGATCAGCATCCGGCAGGCGTTCTGGGCTCCATACAAGCGGCTTGCCCGGATGATCGGGGAGCAGATGCAGAAGATCTCCGCGGCGCGCTCGAAGGCGGCGGAGGACCGGGCCGCCCTGCAGGCTCTTTCGGCGACGGCGGGTGCGGCGGCGGGAAAGCCTGTCCCGCCGCCACCCCCTCCTTTCGACGTGGGCAAATTCGCCGGCATATTCGCCGCTATCGGGCTCGCGGTCGGCGCGATCGGCACCATGCTGGTTTCGGTGATATCTGGTTTTCTGAAGCTGGCGTGGTGGCAGATCCCGATCGTCATCGTGGTGATCATCCTGGCGGTCTCCCTCCCCTCGGTGCTGCTGGCCTGGCTGAAACTCCGGACGCGGAACCTCGGGCCGATCCTCGACGCCAACGGGTGGGCGGTCAACGCGCGCGCGAAGATCAACATCCCGTTCGGGACCTCGCTGACCGCCGCCGCACGGCTGCCGGAGAACGCGGAGCGGTCGCTCGTCGACCCGTTCGCGGAGAAGAAAAGTCCGTGGAAACTGTACCTGGTTCCCGCCGCGCTTCTCGCCGCCGCGCTGGTGCTGTGGCGGAAGGGATACCTCGCGCGGTGGTTCGGGATATGAACGGGCAGGCGATCCTCAGACGTCGAGAACGACGATGGCGTGCCATCCGTCGGTGGTCTTCTCGACCACGAGGCGGTGCAGGGTCACCGCCTTGACGTCCGCGAGGAGGGCGTGCCTCCCGGGGTCGATCGTCTCCCCGATCGCCTCTGCTTGGAGACGATACCCGGACCCGGTC
>JAJZRM010000435.1 GCA_021802685.1 Deltaproteobacteria bacterium
GTCCTCCCCGTAATAGTCCACCACCCGGGGGTCCTTCGCCCGGCCGCCCTCGGTGACGAAGATGTCGAGGAAGGCGTTGATGAAGGCGCGCTGCGCCTTGTGGAGCCGCTGGTCCGTCCGTTCCCGGGTATCCGTGTCCCGGGCCTTGACGATCACCACCATCTTCGATCCGCCCTCGTAGATGTCCTTGTTCTTCAGGTGCTGCGTGTGCGCGAGGACGTAGTTCTCCCGGAAGACGGTGTTCGCCACGGTGACGTAGTCGTCCCTCGACCGGGTGAATATGGTCCGCCACCCGCCGCGCGCGATGTCGGAGAATCCGATGTGGTACCCCAGACCGTTGCGCCCGAAGAAATAGGTGACGCGGAAGGGACGGCCGGGAGGGAGGTCCGAGGTGAAGCCGGGACCCAGGTCGGAAAGGTACGCCGGATCCAGGCGGAAGGCCAGGGCGTGCTTCTCCGGCACGAAGAAGTTCGTCTTCAGGGTGCGCCGGATGAAGGTGAGGGTCGTGCGGAAGATCGTCCGTCGGAACTCGTCGAGCTGCCGGTGCCCCGTGTTGTACTCCTCGATCTCTTTCGCGACCGCGGACAGGGCCGCCTCGTAAGCCGGACCCCGGTCCGGAATCTCCGGGTCGAACCGCAGCTCGAACACGCGGGCGAGCGTCAGCGCGATGTCGGGGTGGGACAGGAACGCCCGCGCCACGTCCTCCAGGGTGAACCGGTGCGGCTGGTTGTGCGCGAGGTTGGTGTGGCAGAACCCGATGAACGCTTCCACCAGCGACGCCTCTTCGCCCGTGGTCAGGCGGTTCAGGACGAATTCGCGGTACGTGCCGGAACTCCCGGACAGGATCTGGACGTTGTACAGCTCCCGGCAGAGGCGGCGGAACAGAAGGGAGTCCTTCTCGAGCAGCTGCCCGTCGCGGTGGAGCACGTAGAACGTCCCCAGGAAGCAGGGAAAGGTCCCGGTGCTGATGGACAGGGCGTAGGCGCGCCGGACCCCCAGGTTCAGCCGGTTGAACACCTCCATCAGCTGGAGGAGGTAGTCTCTTTGCGGAGGGTTCTCCACGGCGAAGAGGACGCGGCTCTCCCGCCGCCCCTCGTGCGCGGCGGTCTCCACGTCCTGCACGTCGATGTAGATCCCCCCGTGTACCCTCGCCTGGTGGAAGAGCCAAAGGATGCGGGCGACGCGTTCGGGGGGGGAAAGGCGGACGTACCCCGGGTTGTTCAGCCACAGGATCCGCAGCATCCGTTCCCGTTCGCCGGGCGGGATGGCGGGGGTGAACCGCTTCATGCTCTCGGCGATGGGGCGGCGCAACCGGGAGGGGACCTGCGCGTCCCCGGAGGATGCGATCGCGGAGGCGATCTCGGAATCCTCCTTCCGGTCGAATTCGTACCGCTGGAATTCGAGGTCCTTGTCCGTCCCGGGGACGGGGGCGTAGGAGTGGGCGATCTCGCCGTAGGAGATGTCGCGGCGCAGCGATTTGAGCGTTTCGTACAGGGAGCCGGGGACCGAGAGCCGCGCGATCATCAACAGGCGGTCCCGGTCGGCCAGGACGAGGTGCCGGTTCCTCGACAGCTGCCGCAGGTGGAGGCACAGGGAAGCGACCGCCTCCGGCTCCTCCCGCATGGTCTGGAAGAAGATCGGCGCCATGTTCGCATGGAGCCAGGAGAGATTTTTCCGGCCGGCGCCTGCGGTCTCCCGCAGGTGCCGGAGGACATCGCGGTCCATAATGAGATAATAACCCAATGGAACGCAGGATCGTGACCACGATGTCTCCCGTGTACGGGGGGTACGCCCTCGCCCGGGTGGAGGGGGTGGGCGTCCTCTTTGTCCGCGGCGCCCTTCCCGGGGAAACCGTCGAGGTCCGGATCGGTCAGCGCAAGAAGGATTATGCGTTCGCCGACACGGTCAAGGTCCTTTCCCCTTCGCCGTACCGCGTCGATGCTCCGTGCCCGGTCTTCGGGGTTTGCGGCGGCTGCCAGCTGCAGCACGCGTCCTACGCGCACCAGCTCGAGATGAAACGGTGGGTCCTCCAGGAGGCGTTCCGGCGGATCGGAAGGGCCGAGGTCGTCCCGGGGATGGCGGCTCCCGGTCCGCAGTTCGGCTACCGGTTCCGAGGGCAGTTCAAGACCGACGGCGTCGCGGTCGGGTTCTTCGCCGAGAGGTCCCGGCGCCTGGTGGCGGTTTCCCGGTGCCCCCTGATGGTCGGCCGGATCAACGTCTCCCTGCCGGCGCTGCGGGGACTGGGGCGGATCTCCCCGCGGATCTCGGAGGTCCACGTGGCGACCGACGGCGAGCGGGCGATCGCGTGGTTTCCCGGGGTGCGCTTCGACCGCCGTTTTCCCGGGCGGTTCGGCGGTTTCCTGTCGGGGGCGACCTTCGAAGACCGCTCGTGGGGGGAGGATCGGATCGCGCTTTCGCTGGAGGGGATGTCGTACGCCGTGTCGACCCGGAGCTTCTTCCAGGCGAACTGGCGGATGAACGGGACGCTCGTCCGCAGGATCCTGGAGGTCGTCGAGGGGTCGCCGTCGGGACGGCTGCTGGACCTGTATGCCGGGGCCGGGAACTTCGCGCTCCCCCTGGCGTCCCGGTTCGGGGCGGTCGTCCCACGC
>JAJZRM010000436.1 GCA_021802685.1 Deltaproteobacteria bacterium
GCGCCTTCCGGAAGGCCTCGAGGCTGGTGAAGTAGACCCCGCTTTCCTTCTTCACCTTTTCTCCCCGCTTGATCGCTTCGGCCGTCTTGACGAAATCGTCCATGGCGGACTCGACGCTCCGGATGCCGATCTTCACCTTCTTAGCTCTCATGGGATCTCTCCTTGTACCGCGCGACATCGTCCTGAAAATCCCGGACAAGCTGCCGCACACTCCGGAAAACGTATTTCGTTTCGACACCCCGGATATGCCGATGATCTCCCCTTCGCTCCGCGTTATCGTAGCCGATGACCCGTTCTCCGTTCACGATGTAGACCAGCGAGTACTTCAACCCATGCGGCACGTGGGATAACGCCGGCACGCGCCAAATTTTCATTTCGATCGTGTTCCCTAACTCGTCCGTGATCTTCTCATGCAGCACGAGTTCGGCCATAATGTTGGTATGTTATGCCAACATAAGAACTGCGTCAATATAAACGAGGTCTCACGCGAGTTCGTTATCTCGACCCTTCATTCCGTTTATGCTGTAACACAAGGGTGAAAAGGCAAAAAAGTGTTAACCATTAATGGGTTAGGTCGAATCCTGAAGATATCCCCAAATGTAACAGTATGCGAACCCGCCCGGGTTGGGTCGAGCCGGAGGTTTGGTTCCGGATCGTCCATGTGGCGGGGGACGGCCGCCACAGCGCCCCCATGGCCGCCTACCGCGAACTGAGGGTCGAGATCGCCCTCGGACCAAAGGGGGCCTTCGAAAATGGCAACATTGGTTTCCTGACACTCCAAGTGCAGGCCGCCCGGGTAGTGAGCGCGGCCCCGCCCCGCCGGGACAAACTGAAGCCGTCAAAGGTGGCCAAGACGCCCCGCGTGGCCGAACTTCTGCGTAAGGCTATCGACTGGCGTCGGCAGCTTGACGCCGGCGAGGTCCTGGACCAAGCCGACATCGCTCGCCAGGAGGGCGTCACCCGCGCCCGGGTGACCCAGGTCATGGGTTTGCTGCGACTGGCCCCGGAGATCCAGGAGCAAATTCAATCTCTGACCGACATCACAGGACGGCCCCCCGTTACAGAGCGATTGCTTCGCCCGATCGGAACCATTGCCGATCCCCACATCCAGCTACTGAAGTTCAATGAAACTATTACCGCAACGTCAAACTCTCCCGTGCGTACTTGATGATCGGCGACAGGAAAAACTCGATGACCCGGCGATTCCCGGTCTTAACCTCCACGCTCGCGGACATCCCGGGGGTGACCGGCACCTCCCTCCCTTCCACCAGCACGGTTGCTTTCTCGATGCTCGACCGCATCCGGTAGACCGGTCCCAGCTTTTCGTCCTCCACCGCGTCGGGGCTCAAGTGAGTCACCTTCCCCCGGATCGTCCCGTACTTCTGAAACGGGAAGGCGTCGAGCTTCACTTCCGTCTCCTGACCGATCTTCACAAAACCGATGTCCTTGTTCTGGACCATCACTTCCACGACCAGGGGGGTGCCGTCCGGCACGATGGAGACCACGTCCTGCGCGGGCTTGACGATTCCGCCGATCGTGTACGTGGCCAGGCCGTGGACCGTTCCGCTTACGGGAGACACAAGCTTTTCGTATTCGAACCGCTTCCTCGCCTTGGTGACTTCCCCTTCCGTGGAGGAGATGGTCCGCTCCCGTTCCACCAGGTCGACGAGGATCGATTTGTCCCGTTCGTGTTTTAAGGATTCCAATCCTTTCCTCGCCTCCTCCAGACCGTCCCGGGCCGATTGGACCTGTTTCTTCTGCGCCTCCAGATCCTGCTGCACCGAGTACAACTCCTTTTCCTTGTCGCGCCATTCCATCCGGGAGGCGAATCCTCCCCGGTAGAGCTCCTTCAGGGAGCTTTCCTGCTCAGTGACGATCGAAAACGTCCTCTCCAACTTGACCAGGATCGCTTCTGCCGCCGTCAGCGCACTTTCCCTCTGGGCGATCACCAACCGCTGGGATTCCTCCCGCGACCGGTATTCGGATTCACGCGCGGATCGAAGCCTTCCCTGGACTGCCTTGAACTCGGCGGATGCCTTTACATGGTTTTTCCTTCCGCGGTTCAAAGACACCTTCCCGGGATCCCTGCCTTCAAGCTCCTCCATGAGGCGTTCCCGGTCGAGGTACTGCATCCTAAGCGAGCTGACGTTGCTTTCAACATCCGCCAGCTTGATCGTCGGATCGAGGTCGATCAGCACCTGCCCTTCCTTCACGCGCTGTCCTTCTCCAACCAAGATCGCCTTGATGATCCCCTCTTCCATCGGCTGGACGACCTTCACCCGTCCGTCCGGGATCACTTTCCCCCTTGCCTCGGCGACGATTTCCACCCTGCCGAAGTAGGACCAGGCAAAGGTTGCAAAAACGATGGCGAAGATCACCCAGATCAGCACCCGCTTCACCGGAGATGGAGGAGTCTCCTCGATTTCCAGCGCGGGAGGAAGGAACTCGTATTCCAGGTTGTCCGTATCCGTTTTCTTGAAGAATCCGGCCATGGCCTACACAGGCACCCTTTCCTGCTGGTTGTAGAGGTAGGAATAGAGCCCCTGTTTGGCGATCAGCTCCTCGTGGCTTCCCGATTCCACGAGCTCTCCGCGCTCCAGGACG
>JAJZRM010000437.1 GCA_021802685.1 Deltaproteobacteria bacterium
GATCTGCGAACGCCGCGTACCCGACAAAGCAGGTGATGACGTGCGCATGGAGCCAGTAGGATTGCAACGCCGGGACCAGCGGCTGGATGCTGCTGTCGTTCGTGACGGCGAACAGCATCGTGAAGAAGGCGATCGGCATGACGAAGCCGCCGAAGGTCCGGCTGCCGTACTTCCTCTCGATCACCAGGTAAAACAGGTTCACCGACCATGCGAAGAAGACCAGAGACTCGTACAGGTTGGTCACCGGGATGCGGCCGATCCCCATCTGGTACGATTCGTACCAGCGCACCCCGATGGCGGCGGTGGACACCGCGGCGGCCAGCAGGCAGGTCCATGTGCCGAACACGGCGATTTTCTCGTTTTTCGCGTACAGGGCGGCGAGATAGAGGACGGACGCCGCCCCGAACAGGACGGTAGTGAGGTTGAACAGGATGACATTGCTCATGACGCCACCGCCTTCACGCCGGTCTGTATTTTCTCAAATTTCTTCTCGAAGGCAAGCCGGTTCCTGTTGGCGGACCCCGCCAGGACGACCGCCAGGCGGCCGTCCGGCCCCTGGGCCAGGCGCAGCCACACCCGCTGGTGGGACAGGAAGAATGCCATGATGATCCCGATGACCATCAGTGTGCAGCCGACCCAGACGATGTTGACACCGGGATCCCTGGCCACCTGGAGGCCGGTGAACATCTTGGTATTCAGCCCCCCGAACGAAAACACCATCGAGTCCTTTCGCTGCCGGTCCAGGTCGGGCCTCCCCTGGACAATCCAGAAATTCTCCGCGGGCTTCCCCGGCTTTTCGACGACCACCTGGAGCGCCGGACCGTTCCCCTGGAAATTCCGGTCGTAGTTCACTCCGCGGATGGAGCCGTACCCCTCGATGAAGAACGGCTCGTTGGGGGGGAGGGAGAGGGACCCCGCCGGCGTCCCGTCGGAACGACGCGCCGCGACCCGCGCGGTCGTGCCCCCCGCATCCCCGTAGCTGGACTGGTAGAACCAGATCCCCTTGTACTGCAGCGGGTCGTTGACCACGACATCCTTCTTGCGGAGGACCTCCCGTCCGCCTTCGATCACGCTCAGGTCGGAGACGTACGCTTTCGGCTGGCCGTTCGGATACGTGTCCACCCGGAAACTGTTGCACCGAAGGGTGAACCCGAGGTCCTGCATCCGGGATCCTCCGCGCACGGCGACGCTGGAAACCGACTCGCCTTCCGGGATGTTCACGTACCCCTTGAATCCGGCCACGTTGCCGACGATCGCCCCGATGAAGATGATGATGATGGAGAGGTGGGTCACGTAGACCCCGAACCGGGAGGCCACGCCGGTCTCGGCATAAAGGTGTACCTCACCGTCCCCCTCCGTGACGCGGGGCTTCGAGAAAGCGGATGCCAGCGCCTCGGCGTACCGCGGGGCCCATTCCGAGACGGTCCCCTTCTTCTTCCACCGATCCGAGAGGGACACGCTCTTTTCGAGGCCTTCATCCAACTTGGTGCGGGGATTCCGGACGACCTTCAGAACCTTCGGGAAACGGTCGATGGTGCAGCAGGTCAGGTTCACCGTGAAGAGGACGAGGAGGGCCAGGAACCACCAGGAATGGTACATGTCGAACAGGTTGATCCGGTCCATCAGGGCGAACGCCCAGTCCTCGTAGATCTCGTGGTACTTTTCGAGAGGCTGGTTCTGCTCGACGATCGTACCGAAGATCGAAGCGACGGCGAGGATGATCAGGGTGAAGATGGCGACCTTTACGGATATGAAAAAATTCCACACCCGATCCATCGGGGATGGAGCGCTTTTCTCAGTTGTCATTGAAACCCGCCTTCAATTATTCGGAATATAAACCAGGGGGTGCGGGGACTCTCCCGCAACCCCATGTTGCCGTCAAGATGCGGATTCGCCTAAGACTTGTGGCAATCGTTGCACTTGGTGGGACCTTTCCCCATCTTCTGGTGGCATCCCTTGCACTTATCGTGCATCGCGTCCTTGAAGGAGGGCGTCTCCCCCTTCTTTTCCGCCTTGTGGCATGCGAAGCAGGACTGTTCTTTCCCGGCCGCATCCTTGTGGTGACACTCCGCGCATTTGATGCCGAGCTTCGTCGAATGGTCCTTGTGCGGGAACGTGACCGGCGTCTTGGTCTTCTGGATGTCCTTGATCGTGATCTTCTCGGGGGCATCCGCCGCGACGATCGTGCCGGCCGAAAACACCGCCACCATGACGACTGCCAGTAGAGTCGCGAATTTCCTCATCCCTTCCCACCTCCTTTCATATCCGGTTCACAGCGACAGGTTGCATCGTGCGCACCGGTCCGCTTCCATGCGGGCGCATTCGCCCGTGAATCCCTTGTCCACCTCGTCGAAATTTCCACGACGCGCTTCGGGGGGGATCCTCACGCCCGCCCTGCGAAACCGCCACTCGGGCCGGTCGGATACGTGCGGCTCCTGGAGCCGACGGTAATTGTCCTTGTACCGCGGCCTTTTGCCATCTTCGACGCACAGGTTGGAGTAGATATTCACGGCTGCTGCCCTGCCGGAGGCGGCCGCCTCGACGACCGTGCCGGGACCCGTCGCGCAATCTCCGCATATATAGGTGGGTATTTTACCGGCGC
>JAJZRM010000023.1 GCA_021802685.1 Deltaproteobacteria bacterium
ATCTGCCGCTTTCGGGGACCGTCCGGGAGGTGGTCGAGGTGATCAACCTCTCGCTGGCGACCGTATTCGCCGTGGACATTCCGAGCGGCATCGACGCCGATACGGGGCGGATCCTCGGCGAGGCGATCCGGGCCGATTACACGGGAACCTTCGGACTCCTCAAGCTCGGCAACGTGCTCCTGCCGGGATCGATCCATTGCGGAGAGACAGACATCTACGACATCGGCATCCCGACCCGGGCGGTTTTCGACGCGGACATCAAGACGGAAACGCTCGAGGAGCAGGTCGTAAAGAGCGTGCTCTCCGTCCGGCCCCCGGATTTCCACAAGGGGGACGCGGGCCGGGTCTATATCGTCGGCGGCTCTCCGGGAATGACGGGCGCTCCGTGCCTGGCGGGAATGGCGGCGCTTCGGATGGGTGCGGGCCTGGTCACCGTGGTGACGCCGGCGTCCCTGCGGCCGATCGTCGAGGCCAAGCAGATGGAAGTGATGTGCGCCGGCGTGCCGGACGCGGGGGGAGGATACTTCACCCCGGAAATGATCCCCCACTTGATGGAGGCGATCTCCCGGGCCGACGTGGTCGTCGTGGGGCCGGGCATGGGGATGACGGAAGCGATGCCCAGGTTCCTGAAGGAACTGTTGCCGAGGATCAAGGTCCCTTTCCTGCTGGACGCGGACGCGCTGAACGCGTTGTCCGGGCAGGTGAACGCGCTGCAAAGCGCCGTCGCGCCGTGCATCGTCACTCCCCATCCCGGTGAGATGTCCCGGCTGTCCAGGGAATCCATCGAGGCGATCGAGGCAAGCCGGATCGATTCGGCAAGGCACCTGGCGGAGGAGGAAGGGGTCACGGCGATCCTGAAAGGGGCGAGGACGATCGTCGCCACCCCGAAAGGGGATATTTTCATCAACACGTCCGGAAATCCGTACATGGCGTCCGGCGGAATGGGCGACGCCCTGACCGGCATGATCGCCGCCCTCGCCTCCCAGGGACTCTCCCCGACGGACGCCGCCTGCGCGGGCGTTTTCCTGCACGGGCTTTCCGCCGACCTGCTCGTCCGGGAGAACCCGATGACGCCGGTGACCGCGACGGACGTGATCGGGAACATCAAAGGCGCGCTGCAACACACCCTCGGCGAGGCGCCCCCCGAAGAGTGATCCTCGAATTTCTTTCCGGATCCCCCGAAGACACCCGGGCCGTCGCCCGGTCCCTGGGGGAAGCGCTCGCCCCGGGAGACGTGGTGGGGCTCACCGGCGACCTCGGATCCGGAAAGACCTGCTTCTGCAAGGGGATCGGGGAGGCCCTGGGGATTCCCCCCGACCGCATCGCAAGCCCCACCTTCACGATCGTCACGGAACACGAAGGAACGCCGCCGCTCGTTCACGTGGACGTCTACCGGATCGACACCTTGCGGGAAGCGTTGGAAATCGGCCTGGACGAGACGCTTTCCGGAGAGAAAGCGGTGTGCGTCGTCGAGTGGGCGGAAAAAATAACCGGATTGTTGCCAACGGACTGCATCCGGGTTAAATTGACGATCACAGGCGACAACCGCAGGGAGATCGTGGTTTCTGCTCCGGACCAGCAGAGATTCGCCGGTTTCCGGTTTCGGTCCAAACGCATCCAGCCAGGAGGTTGACCCAGGCGATGGCACTAATCGTCCAGAAGTACGGCGGAACTTCGGTCGGCACCATCGAGAAGATCAAGAACTGCGCAAAGCGGGTG
This sequence comes from Deltaproteobacteria bacterium, assembly GCA_021802685.1. Lineage (GTDB taxonomy): Bacteria > Desulfobacterota > Deferrimicrobia > Deferrimicrobiales > Deferrimicrobiaceae > UBA2219. Next base: position 1,720 of record JAJZRM010000023.1, read on the forward strand.
GCTCGGACCCGGGACCAGGGGAACGACGTGGTCGTGGTGGTTTCCGCGATGTCCGGAGAGACGAACCGGCTGCTCGGGCTGGCCCAGCAGATCTCCGAGCTTCCCAACGAGAGGGAACTCGACGTCGTCGCCGCCACGGGAGAGCAGGTGACGATCGGCCTGCTGGCGATCGCGCTCTCGGAGATGGGGCACAAGGCGAAATCGTTCTGCGGGTTCCAGATCCCCATCTTCACCGACAAGGCGTACGTGAAGGCGCGGATCCGGAAGATCGAGGGCGACACGATCATGAACGCCTTGAAGGAAGGGTACATCGCGGTGGTCGCGGGGTTCCAGGGGATCGACGACACGGGATCGATCACCACGCTCGGGCGGGGCGGTTCCGACACCAGCGCCGTGGCCGTCGCGGCGGCGCTGAAAGCGGACGTCTGCGAGATCTACACGGACGTGGACGGCGTCTACACGACCGATCCCAACATCTGCTCGGACGCCCGGAAGCTCGACAAGATCTCCTTCGAGGAGATGCTCGAACTGGCGTCGCTCGGGGCCAAGGTGCTGCAGATCCGGTCCGTCGAATTCGGGATGAAGTACGGGGTGCGGATCCACGTCCGCTCCTCGTTCAACGATAACCAGGGAACGATCGTGACGACGGAGGAGGAAATCATGGAAACGGCGGTGGTATCCGGGGTGGCGTACAGCAAGAGCGAAGCCAAGGTCACGGTCGTGAAGGTCCCCGACAAGCCGGGGATCGCGGCCAAGATATTCAAGGCCCTGTCCGAAGCGAACATCGTGGTCGACGTCATCGTCCAGAACGTCTCCATCACCGGCCACACCGATCTGACGTTCACCGTGGGGCGCACCGATTACAAGAAGGCGATGATAATCACCGAGAAGGCGGCCTCGGAAGTGGGAGCCGAGAAGGTGGTCGGGGACGACAAGATCGCCAAGGTCTCCATCGTCGGGATGGCGATGCGTTCGCATTCGGGCGTCGCCACGAAGGTGTTCGAGACCCTGGCCGCCGAGGGGATCAACATCCTCGGGATCAGCACCTCGGAAATCAAGATCTCCGTGCTCATCGAGGAGAAATACACCGAACTCGCCGTACGGGTGCTCCATGCGGCGTTCGGGCTGGGGAAGCCCGCCTGAACCGGAAGAAAAGCGATGAAGACCGTTCAATTATACGATACGACGTTGAGGGACGGGACCCAGTCCCAGGAGATCTCCCTTTCCGTCCTGGATAAATTGAAAGTTGCCGAAAAACTGGATGAATTCGGAATCCATTACATCGAGGGTGGATATCCGGGGAGCAACCCGAAGGACATGGAGTTCTTCGAGCGGGCCCGGAAGATCCGTTGGAAGAACTCGGTGATCTGCGCTTTCGGGATGACCCGGAGGGTCGGCAGAAAAGTGGAGGACGACGCGAACATCAAGGCGCTGGTCGGCGCGGGGGCGCCGGTCATCACCGTCGTGGGGAAAGCGTGGGACTTCCACGTGACCGAAGCGTTGCGCACCACCCTCGAGGAGAACCTCGCTTCCGTCAAGGAGACGGTGGCGTACCTGAAGCGGCACGCCGGCAAGGTGTTCTTCGACGCGGAGCATTTCTTCGACGGGTACCGGAACAACCCGAAATACACGATGAAGGTCCTCGCGGCGGCGGCGGACGCGGGGGCGGATTGCCTCGTCCTTTGCGATACCAACGGCGGGACGATCACTTCCGACATCGCGCGGATCGTGAAAGAGGTGAGGAAGTCGACCTTGGCGCCGCTGGGCATCCACACGCACAACGACGCCGAGATGGCGGTGGCGAACTCCCTCGCGGCGGTGGAAAACGGGGCCACGCAGGTCCAGGGGACGATCAACGGGTATGGGGAACGGTGCGGGAACGCGAACCTGTGTTCCATCATCCCCGCCCTTCAACTGAAAATGGGCCGAAAGGTCCTGCCGGAAGGGCGGATGAAGAAGTTGTACGCGGTGTCCCGTTTCGTCGCCGAAGCGGCGAACATGGGGCAGTGGATCCACCAGCCGTACACCGGCGAGGCGGCCTTCGCCCACAAGGGCGGGATGCACGTCTCCGCCATCCGGCGGCACCCGAAGACGTACGAGCACATCGAGCCCGAGGCCGTGGGAAACAGCCGGCACGTCCTCATCTCCGACCTTTCCGGAAGGAGCAACATCCTCTCGAAGATCCAGGAACGGGGGATCCGGTTCCAGGCGAAAGACCCGAACACCGAGAAGATCCTCGATGAGATCAAGGAGCTCGAACACAAGGGATACCAGTTCGAGGGGGCGGACGCGTCGTTCGAACTCCTGGCGCGGCGGGCAGTCGGGGAGCACGTACCGTTTTTCGAACTGAAAGGGTTCCGGGTCATCGACGAAAAACGGTCCGAGGGGGAGTCGCCGATCGCGGAGGCCACGATCATGATCGGCGTGGACGACAAGGTGGAGCACACCGCGGCGATGGGGAACGGCCCGGTGAACGCGATGGACAACGCTCTCCGGAAGGCCCTCGAGAAGTTCTACCCGGAAGTCGCCGACGTCCGGCTGCTCGACTACAAGGTTCGCGTCATCCAGCAGGGAGGGACCGGTTCCTCGGTACGCGTCTTGATACATTCCGGGGACAAGGAGTCCACCTGGGGGACCGTCGGGGTCTCGCACAATATCATCGAGGCATCCTGGCAGGCCCTGGTGGACAGCATCCGGTTCAAGCTTTGGAGGACGCGGCGTGTCCTGCCGGGGGAGTCTGGAGAATAGCGGGAAGATTCACAGGTCCTACCTGTTCCTTTCCATGATCCTGTTGATCTGGAATGCCGCGGCCACGGCGCACCGTTGGTTCCAGCCCGGCCAAGCCTGCGCGTCCCTTGCCACCGATGCCTGCCGGGAAGATCACCCCACCGACCCGGCGGGTATTTCGCCTCCCTCCGGGGTCAGCCCGCGTACCGGTCCCTTGTCGATCCGCCAGAAATATCTTCTTGGAAAACGGATAGATATTAATTCCGCATCCATCGATGAGATCGATGAATTGCCGGGTGTCTCCAAAAACCTGGCGGAAGCCGTCGTGGCGGAACGGAACCGCATCGGCGGTTTCCGGTCCCCCGAAGACCTTCTGCGGGTGAACGGCATAAAGGAGAAACGGCTCAAAAAAATCCTTCCATTTCTCGCGGAGATGGAAAATAATTGACCATATGAGTATGGTAATCTCCTGAGAGAGGGAGGGGACGTGGATGTTCCGACAGGCGAGGAACGACATCAAGGTCATCTTCGAGCGGGATCCGGCCGCGCGCAGCGTACTCGAAATCCTTTTTTGCTACCCGGGCTTCCATGCCATGCGGTTCCACCGCCTCGCCCACTGGCTCTGGAACCATGACGTCAAGGTCCTCGCCCGATTCGTTTCCCACGCCGGCCGCTGCCTGACCGGAATCGAGATCCACCCGGGAGCGACGATCGGGGAAGGGTTCTTCATCGATCACGGGATGGGCGTGGTCATCGGAGAAACGGCGGAGATCGGAAGGAACGTCACCCTGTACCACGGAGTCACCCTCGGCGGCACCACCTGGAACAAGGGGAAGCGCCACCCGACGATCGAGGACAACGTCATCGTCGGAGCGGGAGCGGCCATCCTCGGGAACATCCGGATCGGACAGAACTCGAAAATCGGATCGGGTTCCGTCGTCAACCGGGAGGTTCCCCCGAACTCAACGGTCGTCGGCATCCCGGGGCGCATCGTCTACCGGGAAGGGAACGTCTACAACGACCCTTCCGGCGTGGGGGGAACGCCCGACCCCGAGGGGAAAGCGATCCAGTGCCTGACCGAACAGCTCTTCGCCCTGGAGAACCGGGTCGAGCGGATGACGAAGGAACTCGAATCCGTGAAGGACGCCAACCCGGCGAGGCCCGTGTCGTGAAGATCACCACGCGAGGCCGGTACGCGGTGATGGCGCTCGTGTCGCTTGCCGAGGTTTCCCGGGGGAACCCGGTCCCCATCCAGTTGATCGCGAGGCAGGAATCGATCCCCGAATCGTACCTCCAGCAGCTGTTTCTGAGGCTGCGGAAACGGAACCTGGTGAAAAGCGTCCGGGGTCCCGGCGGAGGATTCATCCTTGCGCGGCACCCTTCCGAAATCACCGTCGGCGAAATCATCCGGACCGCGGAAGGGAAGCAGGCCGGCATCGGCTGCCGGCAGTCGGGGCGGCAGTGCAACATGATCAACAAGTGCCGGACGCAGGGGATGTGGGACGCCCTCGAGGGGCGCATCGAGGAGTTCCTCGACTCGATGTCCCTGGAAGACCTGTTCGAAAAACGACCGGAGCCGGCCCGGGAGGTACGAGCATGAGGAAGGTGTATTTCGACCACAACGCGACCACGCCGGTCCACCCGGAAGTGGCGGAAGCCGTCCGGCCGTACCTTTTCGACCTCTTCGGGAACCCGTCCAGCATCCACTGGGCCGGGCGGGACGTCCGCAAATCGGTCGAGGACGCCAGGGAGGAGATCGCCGTCTTCTACGGTTGCCGGCCGTTGGAAATCATCTTCACCAGTTCGGGGACGGAAGGCGACAACCTCGCACTGAAAGGCGTGGCGTACCTGGAGGGGAACGGGGGGAAGCACATCGTCACCTGCCGGGTGGAGCATCCGGCGATCATGAACACGTGCCGTTTCCTGGAAAGCCGCGGGTTCCGGGTAACCTACGTCCCGGTGAACCGGCAGGGGATCGTGGAGCCGGACGCCGTGCGGCGGGCCATCGGCCCGGACACGATGCTTGTCTCCATCATGGCGGCGAACAACGAAACCGGCTGCCTGATGCCCATCGAGGAGATCGGCGCGATCGCGAGGGAAGCGGGCGCGTTGATGCACACGGACGCGGTCCAGGCCACGGGGAAGATCCCGCTCCCCTGGGAGACGCTCCCGGTGGACCTGCTCACCTTTTCGGGGCACAAGATCAACGGGATCAAGGGGGCCGGCGGGCTGATCGTCCGCAAGGGCGTGGAGATCTCTCCGGTGCTGCACGGGGGGCACCAGGAAAGGGGCCGGCGCGGCGGAACGGAAAACGTGATCGGGATCGTCGCGATGGGGAAGGCGTTCTCCCTCCTTCGGCGGAACATGGACGCGGAGGTGGCCGAGGTCCGGCGGCTGCGCGACGCCCTCGAACGGGCCCTCTTCGACCGGATACCCGACCTGGTGCTGAACGGGCATCCCACGCTTCGGATGCCGAACACCGTGAACATCTCCTTCCGGTACGTGGAAGGGGAAGCGCTGCTCCTGAACCTCGACATGTTGGGGATCGCCTGCTCCTCCGGCTCCGCCTGCACCTCGGGTTCCCTGGAAGCGTCCCCGATCCTGCTCGCCATGGGGGCGGACCCCACGGACTCCCAGGGGGCGCTCCGCTTTTCCCTGGGGTATGGGAACTCCGACGAAGACGTGTCGTACGCCGTCGACGCGATCGAGCGGGTCGTGAACAAGCTGCGGGCGATGTCGCCGCTGTACAAACCGCGGGAGGCGAAGATTCGATGAGGAAGGGACGGATTCTCGCGGCGATGAGCGGGGGGGTCGACTCTTCCGTCGCGGCCCTGTTGCTGCAAAGGGAAGGATGGGAGGTCGTCGGCGTATCGATGGACCTGTACGACTATTCCAAGGTGACACGCGACCGGGAGGGGACCTGTTGCTCCCTGGACGACCTGTACGACGCCCGCCGGGTCTGCGACCTCCTGGGAATCCCGTACTACGTCCTGAACCTTCGGGACGAATTCCGGCGCGAGGTGATCGACCCCTTCGTCAAGGAATACGTGGCGGGGAGGACCCCGAACCCCTGCATCCTGTGCAACGAACACTTGAAGTTCCGGGCGCTCCTTCGGAAAGCGGACGAACTGGGGGCCGAAGGGGTTGCGACGGGGCACTATGCCGTGATCCTCCGGGACAACGGCGGGCGGTGCCGTCTCTTCGCGGCGCCCGACGCGACCAAGGACCAGTCGTACTTCCTTTACTCTCTCGACAGCGAAAGGCTCCGGAGGATCCGGTTCCCGGTCGGGGAGATGCCCAAGGCCGAGGTGCGGAGGATCGCGTCCGGGGCGGGGCTGCCGGTATACGAAAAGAAGGAGAGCCAGGACATCTGCTTCGTTACGGACGACTCCTACGCCCGGTTTCTCGAGCACAAGGGGATCCGGGAGGAACGGGGCCGGTTCGTGGACCGGGACGGGAACTTCCTCGGGAACCACAAGGGGGTCCTGCACTACACGGTCGGCCAGCGGAAGGGGCTTGGGATCGCCGCCAGGGAACCGCTCTTCGTCGTGGCGATCGACGCCGAGAGGAACGAGATCGTTCTCGGACCCGAAAACGACACGTTTTCCGATGGAGCCGACGTCGCCTTCGCGACCTTCATCGCCGGCGCCCCGCCGGCCGGGGAGTTCCGGGCGACGGCGAAGATACGTTACCGTCACCCGGGAGCGCCCTGCGCGGTCCGCGTCACGGGCGGAAAATTCCAGGTGCGGTTCGACGCACCTCAGCGCAGCGTGACCCCCGGGCAGGCCCTCGTCCTGTATGACGGGAACGAGGTCCTCGGAGGGGGATGGATCGAATGCGCAGACGCCTTGCGGTCGTAACGGTAGGCTGCAAGGCAAATTTCGCCGATTCCGCCGGAATCGCGTCCCGGGCGATGCGCGCGGGATTCGACGTGGTCCCCGCGGGAAATCCCGCCGATGTGCTGGTAATCAACAGCTGCACCGTCACGCACAGGGCGGACCGGGACAGCCGGGCGCTCGCCCGCCGGTTGCGCCGCGGGAATCCCCGGGCCGTCCTCGTGATGACCGGGTGTTACGCACAAACCTCCCCCGATGACCGTTCGCTCCTGCCGGAGGTGGACCATTGGATCGGGACCGGCGAGCCGGAAGCCCTGTCCGGCCTCTTGAGGGCCCTCGCCGCCGATTCCCCGCCCAGGATGGAAACGCCGTCCGGGTTCGCCGTCGACCGGCTCCTCGGACGGACCCGCATGTTCCTGAAAATCCAGGACGGGTGCGATGCGGCCTGCGCCTATTGCATCGTCCCGAAGGCGCGTGGAGGAATCCGTTCGTTGTCCGTCGCCGATGCGGTCGAATCGGCCAGGCGCGCCGAGGAGGACGGCGCGCGGGAGATCGTCCTGACCGGGATCCATGCGGGGCGGTACGGGACCGACCGTGGGGACCGCGACGGACTGGCGGCGCTGCTCGAGACGCTGCTTTCGGAAACCTCCCTGTGCCGCTTCCGTCTCGGATCGGTCGAACCGCTCGAAATCACGCCGAAGCTCGTCGCCCTCCTGGCGGGGCGGCAAAGGGTCTGCCCTCACCTCCATGTGCCGTTGCAGAGCGGTTCCGACCGCGTGCTCCAACGGATGCGGCGACCGTATACCGCGGACCGGTATCGTGAGAGACTGCAACGGGTCTCCTCGGAAGTCCCGGGGATCCGGCTGGGAGCGGACGTGATCGCGGGGTTCCCGGGGGAAACGGCGGCGGATTTCGAGGAGACGATGAAACTGGCCGGCGGCGGCCTGCTGAGCTGCCTTCACGTCTTCCCGTACTCCGCCCGGGCGGGAACCGAGAGCGCGGGATGGCGGGACGACGTGCCCGCCGCCGAGAAAAAACGGCGGGTGGCGATGCTGCGCGATGCGGATGAAACCCTGCGGGAAAAGTATCTCGCGGGCCAGATGGGAAGGACGTTGTCGGTCGTGGCGGAGTCGGCGCGGGGAGAGGACGGTTGGTTCAGGGGCACCTCGGAGAACTACGTTGACGTGGCGTTCCGGTCGCCGGGGTGCCGGGTGGGGGAACTAGTTCCCGTTCGCATCCTCGCCGTCCGGGGGAGGACGCTTACGGGCGAAGACGCGGGTGGACGATGACGACGCTTGAGGAACTCGTGGGATACCGGTTCCGTTCGCCGGAACTGCTGGAAGAGGCGTTGCGCCACGGCTCCGCCCCCGGGAAAGGGGAGGAGAAGCGGTCCTACGAGCGGCTGGAATTCCTGGGCGATTCGGTGTTGAACCTCTGCATCGCCCAGGATATTTACCGGATGCTCCCCCTCGCGGGGGAAGGCGTGCTGACGAAAGCCCGCGCGGCGATCATCAACAACGGAAACCTCGTCCGGGTCGGGGAGCGGATCGGCATCCCCGCGTCGCTGACCATCAATCCGTCCGTGAGGAGGAAAGGGACCGCGGGGGTGACCCGGAAGATGGTGGCGGATGCGGTGGAGGCGGTCATCGGCGCGATCTTCATCGACGGAGGATACGACGCCGCTTTCGCCTTCGTCCGGGAACAGTTCCGGCTCCCGGATTTCATGGAAGCGCTGGTGGCCGGGTTCGACGCGAAATCCCGGCTCCAGGAATGGTGCCAGAGAGAGGGCCTCGCGTTGCCGGAGTACCTGCTCCGGACCGCCGAAGGGCCTCCCCACGCAAGGGTCTTCCGCTCCCGGGTGCGGATCCGGGGATACTCCCCCGCGGAAGGGACCGGCAAGTCGAAGAAGGAGGCGGAAACGGCGGCCGCATCGGAACTGCTGTCCCGCCTCGCCGCGGCGGGGAAGGAGACCCTTTGAACCGGAAGTCCGGGTTCGTCGCCCTGCTCGGCCGCCCCAACGTCGGCAAGTCCACCCTGATGAACCGGATCCTCGGGGCCAAGGTCGCCATCGTGACTCCCAAACCGCAAACCACGCGGGACCGGATCGCGGGGATCTACACGGAGGACCGGGGACAGATCGTCTTCCTCGACAGCCCCGGGATCCATAAACCCCACCGCGCGCTGAACGCCTTCATGGTGCGGACCGCGCAGCGAATCGGCGAAGAGTCCGACATCGTCGCCCACCTGGTGGACGACAGGGAGGCCGGGAGGGGCGGCGAGGATGCCCTGGTCCGCGGGGTTCTCTCGAGCCTGTCGGTCCCACGGCTGCTCGTGGTGAACAAGACCGACCGGATGGGAGCGGCCGCCGCGGAAGCGCGACGGGCGGATCTGGCGAAGGAACGGTTTTACGCGGAATCCTTCCTCGTCTCCGCCGTGAAGGGCGACGGCGTGGACGCGTTCCTGTCCGCGTTGTTCCGGATGCTGCCCGAAGGGCCGGCGTACTATCCCGAGGAAGACCTGACCGATCTCCCCATGCGCTTCATCGCCAAGGAAGTGATCCGCGAGAAGCTCTTCCGGGAGCTCGAGGAGGAGCTTCCCTACAGCGTGGCGGTGCTGATCGGGGAGTACAAGGAGGAACCCGGGAAGGGACTCGTCCGGATCCGCGCCGAGGTCTGCGTGGAAAGGGAGTCGCAGAAAGGGATCGTCATCGGGAAGGGCGGCGGGATCCTGAAGAAAGTGGGAACGGCGGCGCGCCTGGAGCTGGAGAAAGAGACCGGCTGCCGGGTATACTTGGAGCTGTTCGTCAAAGTGGTGAAGGAGTGGTCGCGGGACAAGAACATGTTGAGGCGGCTGGGATATGAGTCCGGTTGATTTCACCGTGGCGCTGGTGGGCCGGCCGAACGTCGGGAAGTCCACCCTGTTCAACCGGATCGCGGGAAAGCGGCGGGCCATCACGTTCGATCAGCCGGGGATCACGCGGGACCTGGTCGCCCAACCGGTCGAGTACGACGGCCGCCGGTTCCTGCTCATCGACACCGGCGGATACATGACGGGAGGCGGCGACGACCTCCTGGCGAAGGTCCGAGGGCAGGTCCTTCGCGCGATTTACGAGTCCGACCTCGTCGTGTTCCTCGTCGATTCGCGGGACGGCCTCCTCCCCCTCGACAAGGAGATCGCCGGGATGCTCCGGGAGCGGGACAAGCCGTTCCTTCTCGCGGCGAACAAGGTGGACGCGAAGGAAGGCCGGGAAGGGGTCGGGCAATTCCACGCGCTGTCCGTGGACCGGATCCATTCCGTCTCGGCGGAGCACGGTACGGGCGTCGGAGACATCCTGGACGAGATCGTTGCGCGGATGCCGAAGAAAGCGGCCGGGGAGGCGGAAACGGACGCCGGGACGGAAAGCGTCCCGCGGATCGCCGTGGTCGGGCGCCCCAACGTCGGGAAATCCACCTTGGTGAACACCCTGGCCGGTTTCGAACGCGTCATCGCCTCCGAGGTGCCGGGAACCACGAGGGACGCGATCGACGTGATGGTCCGCCGGGACGGAAAGCAGTACCTGCTGATCGACACGGCGGGGATCCGTGCGAAGCGGAAGACGGAAACCGTCATCGAGAAGTTCTCGGTCCTCAAGAGCCTCGACTCCCTGAAGCGGTGCGACCTGGCCATCCTGCTCATCGACGGCCCGGACGGGTTGACCCATCAGGACCGGCAGGTGCTGCGGTACATCCTGAACGAGGAACGGGCGGTGGTCGTCGCCGCGAACAAGGCCGACCGCTGGCCGGGCGAGGAGGAACGGCGGGTCGCCCTGCACGGGATCCAGGAAGGGCTCGAATACGCCTCCTTCGCCCCGGTGGTCCCCACGGTGGCCACCACGGGGAAAGGGTTTCCCATCCTGTTCCGCAAGATCGAGGAGGCGATCTCGAACTTCCGGCACCGCGTGCCGACGGGGTTGCTGAACCGGATGGCCCAGACCTTCCTGTATTCGGTTCCGATCCCGTCGCAGCAGGGGCGGAACCGGGCGTTCTACATGACCCAGGTGGGGACGGCCCCGCCTTCGTTCGCCGTTTTCGTCAAGGACCGCCGAGGCATCCCGGATTCCTTCACCCGGTACCTGCAAAACAAGATCCGGGACCGGTTCGGCTTCGAAGGTTCCCCCGTTCGAATCGTTTACAGGGAACGATGACCCTTCGCGCCGCGATCGCCGTTCAGCATCAGTTGTTTTATACTGATGTATTACCTTTTGTGGTCCATTTCATGAATTCGGTCACGCACCGATAAAGATGCGGATCGCGGCGATCGACATCGGCACGAACACCTTGCGGATGCTGGTGGCCGACCGGGCCGGCGGGCGGATCCGGACGGTTGCCCGGTTCCAGCGCATCGTCGGGATGGGCCGCCGGCTGCGGGACACGGGGAGGATCGGGGAGAAGGAGTTTCGCGAATCCATCGAGGTTCTTCGGATGTTCCGGCGGGAAATGGACCGGCTGGGCGTCGAGGCGTACCGTTCGTGCGGAACGGCCTGCCTGCGGGAGGCGGAGAACAGCGCCCTCTTCCTCGCCGCCGCGAGTGACGGGAACCTGGATGTCGAGGTGATCGATCCCTCCGAGGAAGGGCGGCTGGTTTGGGAAGGGATCCGGGGGAGTGTCGGCCGCCGTCCGGGGGACATCGCGATGGACATCGGCGGGGGGAGCACGGAATTCACGTCGGGGACGGGTTCCGGGGAGTCGGTCAGCCTCCCGGTGGGGGTGGTCGTCCTTTCCGCGCTGCTTCCGCTGTCGGATCCGCCGCTGGAATGGGAATGGAAGGCGGTTTCGCTTTACGCCGACCGGAGAATCCGGGACGGCACGCGGCGGTTCGGCGGCCGGCGGAACCGCCGCCTGATCGGCACCGCGGGCACCTTCACGACGTTGGCCGCGTTGGAGCGGCGGATGACCCGGTACGATCCGGACCGGATCGACGGCACGGTGGTTTCGAAGGCCGCCGCCCGGCGATGGGCCGAACGGCTCGCCCGAATGACCGACGCCCGGCGGCTCCGCCTTCCGGGGATGGAGAAGGGCAGGGAACGGTACATCGTGCCCGGAATGGCGCTCATATGCTCGGCGATCGACCGGTTCGGGGCGGACGGCGTGACCGTCAGCGACGCAGGGCTGCTGGAGGGGATCCTTGCCGGGATCGGCTGACATGAAGCGTCGAGCATCTTTTTACGGGGAGGAATCATGAAGAACAACGCGGAGACGGGGCCTGGAAACGGGATGACGGAAGGGTTGACGTTCGACGACGTGCTGCTGGTCCCGTCGGAGTCCGATGTGATCCCGAGGGACGTGGACGTCACGGTGAACCTCACGCCCGGAATCCAGATGAACATCCCGTTGCTGTCCTCGGCGATGGACACGGTCACCGAGGCCGACACCGCCATCGCGATCGCGAGGGAAGGGGGGATCGGCTTCCTCCACCGGAACAACTCGGCGGACGAGCAGGCGGCCGAGGTGGACCGGGTGAAGAAATCCGAAAGCGGGATGATCTCCGACCCGATCACGGTCGATCCCGACCAGAAGGTCGCCGAGGCCCTGGAGGTGATGAAGCGGTACCGGATCTCCGGCCTCCCCGTCACGAGGGACGGCAAGCTCGCGGGGATCCTCACCAACAGGGACCTGCGGTTCGAGACGAACTTCGAGCAGCCGATCCGCAACGTGATGACGAAGGAAGACCTGGTCACCGTCCCCGTGGGGACCACGCTGGAGCAGGCCCGCGAGATCCTGCACCGGAACCGGATCGAGAAGCTCCTCGTGGTGGACGCGCGCAACAACCTGAAGGGGCTCATCACGATCAAGGACATCCTGAAGATCAAGAAGTATCCGAACGCGTGCAAGGATCCCCTCGGCCGCCTCCGGGTCGGCGCGGCGATCGGCGTGGGACCGGGATGGGAGGAACGGATCGAGAAGCTCCTCAAGGCAGATCGG